>JBOHFU010000278.1:3967-5277 GCA_050699675.1 Pseudonocardiaceae bacterium | reverse complement strand
GCACATCTTTGATCTGCGTCGGGCCCGGGAGTGGACAGCGGCGCTGAGCCGGTGGTGCGCCTCGCAACCGGACCTGGTTCCTTTCCGCGGTCAGTGCCTGGTGCATCGTTCGCAGATCATGCAGTTGTACGGCGAGTGGCCGGATGCACTGCACGAGGCACGACTGGCGTGCGAGCGGCTTTGCGGCCACCCGGGACTCGGCGAGGCCTTCTACCAGCAGGCCGAGCTCCACCGGCTGCGCGGCGAGTTCGGGGACGCGGAGCAGGCGTATCGCCAGGCCGGCCGGTGTGGGCGGGATCCGCAACCCGGCTTGGCGCTGCTACGGCTGGCCCAGGGGCAGCTCGACGCCGCTGGGCCAGCGATTCGCCGGCTGGTGGGCGAAGCGCAGGATCGTGTGGCCCGGGCCACGGCGCTTGCTGCCTACGTCGAGATCATGCTTGCCGAAGGTGACACCGGTGCGGCCTGCGAGGCCGCGGATGAGCTGAGCGAGTTCGCGGCCCACCTCGATGCGCCATTGCTGCGTGCCGTGTCGGCCCACGCGCAGGGTGCGGTTCTCCTCCACGAGGGCGACGCCCGAGCCGCTCTCGCCGCGCTGCGCCGGGCATGGGCGGCGTGGCGGGACCTCGAGGCACCGTACGAGGCCGCGCGGGTCCGTGTGCTGGTGGGGCTCGCATGCCGGGAGCTCGGCGACGAGGACAGCGCCGAGATGGAGCTGGACGCGGCGCGCTGGGTCTTCCAGCAGCTGGGCGCCGCGCCCGACCTGGCCCGAGTGGGAGAGCTCTCCCGGGCGACCGCCAGGATCCCCGGCGGGTTGACCAAGCGGGAACTGCAGGTGCTCGGGTTGGTGGCGCGCGGTAAGACCAACCGGGAGATCGCCGCCGACCTCGTGATCAGCGAACACACCGTCGCCCGCCACCTGCAGAACATGTTCGCCAAACTCGATTTGTCCTCGCGCACCGCGGCGAGCGCGTTCGCCTTCGAGCACGGTCTGCTCTGACCCGTGGTGTGGTGCGAAATCACCATCCGACCCCGGTCCAACGTGGTGGATCCGGCCGATGCGATCTCCCGGGCTGCCCTCGTACCGTCTCACGGCATGACGACGAGCACCGTCGATGTTGCCGGGCTTGCAGGCGGGCACGTCAGCCTGACATCGGCACACCTGGCCGAGCTGGCGGCGCGGATCGAAGGCCCGATGCTCTACCCCGGTGACGCGGGCTGGGGCGACGCCGGTGCGGTCTGGAACGGCATGGTCGCCAAGCGTCCCGCGCTGGTCATCCAGCCGAGCTCTGCCGATGACGTCGCTGCGGCTG
>JBOHFU010000278.1:0-3867 GCA_050699675.1 Pseudonocardiaceae bacterium | reverse complement strand
CCCAGGAGTGCCACGGCAAGCCCATCGTCTGGATGCTGGTCTGCCACAGCGGCGCACACGCGGATGCTGATCTCGCTGCGGTTCGCGCCCTGGGAGACCCGCTCGTCGACATGATCACCGAGAAGCCCTACCCGGATCAGCAGTCGATGTTTGACGGCGAGCTGCCCAGAGGATTCCACTACTACCTGAAAAGTGAGTACCTGCCTCGCCTCTCGCGCGAGTTCCTGAGCGCATTTCGCCGCGCTGCCCTCAAGGTCACCTCACCCGTCTCTGAATCGATGATCGTGCACATCGGCGGTGCGCTGAATGAACGCAAGCCAGACGACGGAGCCGTCGGCAACCGCGACGCCCAGTATGTGATGTGGTTCGACGGTGCCTGGCCGGCTGGCACCCACGGCGAGGAACACATCGCCTGGGCACGTGCTGCATGGGAGACCATCCGGCCCTTCTCGACCGGCGGCAACTACATCAACTTCCAGACCGCCGACGAGAACGAGCAGCGCGTCCGAGCGACATACGGAAGCAACTTCGACCGCCTCGTCGAGGTCAAGAACACCTACGACCCGGACAACCTCTTCCGCGTCAACCGCAACATCGGCCCAGCAGCGAGACGGGTCTTCTCCGACCTCCCGGTACGCGCTGCATCTGACTGATCGTTACGTCGCCTCCCGGTGGCGGTGGCGCTCACGCGGAACCCCGGAACTGCATCCGCAGGTAGGCGTCGAACACGCGGGCGCCGAGCAGCCGACGGGTGTGCACCAGGGCCTTGGCGGCGGGGGTGACCACGTACCGGGTGCGCGGCCTGGTAGTGGTGACGGCGCGTTCGATCACTCTGGCGACCGCCTCCGGCGGGGGCGGACAGGAGGGTGGACTTGTAGGAGTCGGCCATCTGCCGTTCGACGGCGGCGTTGAGCGCGGCGTAGGGGCCGGCCGGAGCGGCTGATCCGGCGAGGGTGTGGGCGGCGGTGTCGCTGAATCCGGTGCGGATCAGACCGGGTTCGATGAGACTGACCTTGATCCCGAACGGGGCCGCCTCGAAACGCAGGGCGTCTGTGAGGGCTTCCACAGCGTATTTGCTGGCGTGGTAATAGCCGCCGGCGGGGAAGACCAGCCGACCGCCCATGGAGCCGATGTTGACGATACGGCCCCGCCCGGCGGCCCGCATGCCAGGCAGTACGAGCTGGGTCATACGCGCGAGCCCGAACACATTAGCCTCGAACTGGCGGCGCGCCCCGTCCAGGCAGGTTTCCTCGATGGTTCCGTACTCGCCGTAGCCGGCGTTGTTGACCAAGGCGCCGACGGCGCCGTGCTTGGCTTCGACTGCGTCGACGGCAGCGCGCATGGACTTCTCGTCGGTGACGTCCAGCGCGAGGATGCAGGCGCCGGCCTCAGCGAGGTCGGCGATGGCCTCGGTCCGGCGGGCGGTGGCGTAGACGGTGAGGTCGGGACGGCGGCAGAGCCGTTGGGCGGTGGCCCGGCCGATGCCCGATGACGTCCCTGTAATCAGTACTGCCGTGGTCATAATGATTCCTGGGTGCTGGTCTGCGGGTGGTTCAGACCCGTGACGAGCAGCGCCACTCCGTGGCGCAGCCGTCGGGCTGGGGCGTCGGGATCGGACAGGTCGGCTTCCAGGCCGCGGGTGAGAGCGAGCAGGAGTTCGGCGAACTCGACCGCTTCGACGCCTGGGCGAGCGGTGCTGACCGCGCTGGCGAGCAGGTCGCGCATCGCGGCGTTGTAGGCATCGATCAGCTCTGCGGACAGGCGGGCGTTTTCTCCCAGCAGTTCGGCAGCGTGTGCGGGGCTGTCCCGCCACAAGCCCAGCGCTAGGTCGAGCTTTGCCTCCAGGGCGGCCGTCAAGCGGTCGGCGAGCCCTCCCCGGGACCCAACGGCGACCTGCGCGCCGGCCAGCGCCCCGTCCAGCAACCGCCGGGCCAGCCGGCGGAAGGCGTCCTCCTCACCGTCGGCGACCGACATGTAACACTTCGCGACGGGGAGCGATAACAGCGATACCCAGGTGCACGACCCCCACTCCCCGGCAGGTGAAGCCTTGGTCACCCGGACTGCTCCCCAACCTCTGGCTAGCGCACCGCCCAGTCCGCCCCCCCTGGCTCCGCCGGTGGAGTTCGGCAGGCTCGCCCAGGACGCCCGCGATCGTCACGCCGATGTACTCACCGGACGGCTGTCCTGGTGCCAGACGCTGGTCGAGGCCAGCTACCGACCTCGCACCCTGTCCGTTCTCCTCGATGACCCTGCTGCTGCCGCGCTATCCCTGCGCACCCATATGGAACCGGCCGATCTCATGGAGCTGATCCTCATCCTCGCCGAGGCGGCAGCGGACGTACTACGTGAGCGGAGAGAGGCGCCGTAGCGTAGGTAGGCGACGTAGGCGCCCGCGGCGGAGGTTCTGGACGAACGCGTGCCCAGTACTGATTACCCGTACTGCAGCCGTTTCAAGCCGAGCATCGGCCGCAATCGGGCCTTCAGGCGCCCATGATCGGGACGACCTCGCGCCGTCGCCGGAATCGGCCTATGCCAGGAAATCACCGAAACCTGGTGCCACGGCCGCGTTTGCCGGCATGACCCCGCCTGCCCGTTATGCTCAGCGCCGCCATGCAGATCCCAAAACGCATCGTCCGCGTCGCCCTCTCGGGCATCGCTCTAACGACGGCTGCTCTCTGTCCAGCCTGCGACGGCTCCTCGGAGTCAGCGAAGGACTTGTCGGCGCCGCGCGATTGGCCGCCCGGCAACACGGCGCCCAGTCACCCCGGCGGCGCTGCCCCCCAGGTCGACTGGACCGGAATCGACCCCCTGACGGGGCGGGGCGAGGTCGAAAAGGTCCGCGGCGGATTCACGTTCACCGAAGGTCCGGTGTGGATCGCGTCGAAAGGCCTGCTCCTGTTCTCCGACATACCGGCCGACACCATCAACCAGCTCCAGCCACCCGTCACCGTCACTGTCTTTCGGACACCGAGCGGCGAAAGCAACGGACTCGGCATCGACGCGCAAGGACGGCTCATCACCAGCGAGGGCGGCAACCGGCGGGTGTCGCGCACACTGGCCAACGGCACCGTCGAAACGGTAGCGGACCGCTGGCAGGGAAAGCGGCTCAACTCGCCCAACGACAACATCACCCGCAGCGACGGCACCATTTACTTCACCGATCCCCCCTACGGCGTCCCACCCAGCCAGGCACGCGAACTTGACTTCCAGGGCGTGTTCCGGGTCGACCCGGCCGGCGCGCTTCACCTCGAGTCGAGGGACATGAACCGCCCCAACGGCGTGGCTCTCTCACCGGACGAGCAAACACTGTACGTAGACGACACCGCGGATGGGCTGGTGCGCAAGTTCCCCGTCAGGCCCGACGGCTCCCTGGGACCGCCCACAATATTCGTGCCCTCTACGGACGGCGGCGACGGAATGGCGATGGACGATGCAGGGAACTTGTATGTCACCACCAACGCCGGCGTGAAGGTATACAAGCCGAGCGGCATGACCTGGGGAACCATCCCCGTCCCCGAGGTGCCCGCCAACTGCACGTTCGGTGGCCCCGACCGCAAGACGCTCTACATCACGGCCCGGACATCGCTCTACCGCGTGACACTGAAGGTTCCCGGCCTGCCGTAGCCGCTTCGGTAATCCGAGATGGCCGGCTGGAGCGAGTCCTACTCTCCGACTGGTCCGTCGGGAGTTCGGCGATGATGTCCAGGTGCCCGGTGGTTTCATGACGTGGCTATCAGCAAGTTTCTCTGGAGATATGTGAGGCCCTGGCCGTGAGGCTTCAAGCCGAAACGGTGAATACCGAGGTATCCGGGCGGTCTCTTCGACTACGAACAGATGGGTCGCCCGCGGCAGCTGGCTGGCGCGAAC
>JBOHFU010000277.1:0-5302 GCA_050699675.1 Pseudonocardiaceae bacterium | reverse complement strand
ACGGCGGCCGGTTCGGCGCCGGCCTGCCGCGCATCAACGACGGCTCGTTCCTGTTCCTGCAGCACATGATCGACAAGATGGAGCCGGTGGAGGGCAAGGGCGCCCGGCTGGCGATCGTCTTCAACGGCTCCCCGCTGTTCACCGGCGCCGCCGGGTCCGGCGAGTCGCGGATCCGCCAGTGGATCCTGGAGAACGACCTGCTGGAGGGCATCGTCGCCCTTCCCGACCAGCTCTTCTACAACACCGGCATCTCCACGTACTTCTGGATCCTGTCCAACCGCAAGGCGCCAGCGCTGCGTACCAAGGTGATCCTGCTCGACGCCCGCGACCAGTGGGAGAAGATGCGCAAGTCCCTCGGTGACAAGCGCAAGCAGATCAGCGACGCGCAGATCGCGCACATCACCGCGCTGTACGCAAAGGCCGTCGACGTCGCCGCGGACGCCGGGCACCCCGACCACGCGAAGGTGAAGGTCTTCCGCACCCGCGACTTCGGCTACCACCGCATCACCGTCGAGCGGCCGTTGAAGCAGCGCTTCGAGATCACCGAGGACATCCTGGCCGCGCTGGAAAACGTTCGCTCGCTGGCCAAGTGGGAGGGACGGGACGCGCTGGTCGCGGCCCTACGCGGGTTGCTGGGCACCGTGTGGTCGACGAAGAAGGAAGCCGGCGACGGCCTGCGCGCCGCCGTCCGGGCGACGGGGGAGACCTGGCCGACCACCGCGTCGCTGCTCAAGGGCATCTGGGGCGCGGTCGCGGTATCCGATCCCGAGGGGGAGGTGCAGATGGTCAAGGGTGCGGTGCTGCCCGACCCCGACCTGCGCGACTACGAGAACGTCCCGCTCGACGAGGACATCGAGGTCTACTTCAAGCGTGAGGTCACCCCCCACGTCCCGGAAGCCTGGATCGACCACGAGAAGACGAAGGTCGGCTACGAGATCCCCTTCACCCGCCACTTCTACGTCTACACCCCACCCCGGCCTCTGGCGGAGATCGACGCGGAGCTGCGCGAGCTGGAGGCACAGATCCAAAAGCTGCTGGGCGAGGTGACGGGGTGACCTCTGATATTGCACTCGATTCCATTGTCGGACTAATCCCGTCAAACTGGAGCTCACTGCCCTTCCGTCGCTTAGCTACACTGACTAATTCTGTCAACTTAGGTCGCGGGGCTGCACTACTCTCGTTGGCGTCGACCGGATTAGTCGCTCGACGCGAAGCGTTCGACGGGCTCGGCCGACAGGCGCCGTCTGGAGAGACAATTGAGCGCTATTGGTTGGCTCAGCCAGGTGATTTGGTAGTAAATCCGATGTGGCTCACAGGGGGTGGAATTGGTGTTTCAAAGCTGGCTGGGGCGGTAAGCCCAGACTACCGTGTTTACCGACTCGGCCCGCATCTTTATCCAGGTTACATTCACCACTTGTTTCGTAGTCAACTTTATCGAGATCAGTATAGGCTCTACACGCGAGCTGAGACTACATTCGACCGACGAGTCTCCAAGGTTGACTTCCATGCGATGCCGGTCTTGATTCCGCCGCTCCACGAGCAGCGCCGCATCGCCGACTTCCTCGACGCCGAGACGGCCCGGATTGACACGCTGATGCACCTGCGACGTCAGCAGCACGAACTCCTTGATCAGGACTATAAGGCCACTATCTCGGAAATCCTCACTCCGGGTATCAGCAAGAGTGGGAAAACTAACTCACTCTGGCCATGGCTGCCTGATTCAATCCCTATAGCACGACTTGGCTACGTGGCCCGTGTCCAGTCAGGGGTAACTGTCCACAGCGCTCGCGAGAAGGCTCCGGACGACGCCGCGTATCCATATCTGCGTGTCGCCAATGTGCAGGGAGAGGAGGTCGACCTGTCCGAAGTCAAGGAGATCACGATCCCGGCGTCAATGGCCTTGCGGTCGATGCTGCTCCCCGGCGATGTCCTGATGACGGAGGCGAATGGAAACCCAGACAATCTCGGTCGTGGGGCAGTGTGGCAGGGGGAGATCGCCGGTGCGATCCACCAGAACCATGTCTTTGCGATTCGTGTGCAGCAGCGGAAGCTGCTTCCCGAGTATCTGTCTGCATTGTTAGCATCAACGCATGGTCGCCGGTATTTCCGATTCACGTCAACTCAGGTGGGAATTGCCACGACAAGTAGCTCCAAGGTATTGGACTTCCCCGTCCCGATTCTTCCTCTGGAAGGACAGCGGGTATCGGTAGCACGCTGCCAACGAGCACGCACTGGCATCAACCGCGCCGCAAGTGCACTCACCCTTCAGCTCGCCCTCCTCGCCGAACGCCGCCAGGCCCTGATCACCGCCGCCGTCACCGGCCAGATCGACGTCACGACCGCGAGAGGCGTATCCACATGAGCCCCGGAGCCCACACCGAGCGGGCGTTTGAGGACCGCGTGGAGGAGGAGCTGGTCGCGGAGGGTTGGTGGCCTGCGCAGGGCACGTTCAACGCTGAGCTGGGGATCGACACCGGGGAGATGTATCGGTTCCTCGGTGCCACCCAGCAGAAGAGCTGGGACCGGCTGATCGAGCTATACGGCGGTGACCAGCCGACCGCGCAGCGGCAGTTCGCGCAGCGGGTCGCCGCCGAGATCGACTCCCGTGGGGTGCTCGACGTGCTGCGCCAGGGCGTGCGCGACCGGGGGGTGCAGATCGACCTGGCGTACTTCCGGCCCGGGCACACCCTGGCCGCTGATGCGCTCCACGACTACAACCGGAACGTGCTGACGGTCGCGCGGCAGCTGCACTACAGCGCGCGCGACGCCGGCAAGTCGGTCGACATGGCGTTTTTCGTCAATGGGCTGCCCGTCGCCACCGTCGAACTCAAGAACCCGAACACCAAGCAGAACGCCGACCATGCCATCACCCAGTACCGGCGCCGCGACCCGAACGAGGTGTTCTTCGGCAAGCGGGCCATCGTGCACTTCGCCGTCGACCCCGACCGCGCCTTCGTCGCCACCCGGCTGCGCGGCGGCGACACCCAGTTCCTGCCGTTCAACATCGGCTCCAACGGTCCCGGCGTCAGCGGAGGCGCCGGGAACCCGCCCGCCGCGCCCGGCTCCTACAGCGTCGCCTACCTGTGGGAACAGATCTGGCAGCGCGACAACTGGCTGGAGATCCTGCACCGCTTCGTCCACATCCAGGCGCCGGACCGCAAGGGCGTCAAGACCAGCACGCACACCTCGCCGCGCATCTTCCCGCGCTACCACCAGTGGGACGCGGTGCAGAAAATGGTCGCGCACGCACGGACCCACGGCGCCGGGCACGGTTACCTGATCCAGCACTCCGCGGGGTCGGGCAAGTCGAACACGATCGCGTGGCTGTCGCACCGCCTGTCCACCCTGTTCGACGCCGGCAACCAACCGGTCTTCCACAAGACCATCGTGATCACCGACCGCCTCGTGCTCGACCGGCAGCTGCAGAAGACCATCTTCCAGTTCGACCACACCCCGGGCGTCGTCAAGAAGATCGACGAGGACTCCACCCAGCTCGCCGCCGCGCTCGATGACGCCACCTCGAAGATCGTCATCTCGACGTTGCAGATGTATCCGTTCGTCCTGGGGAAGATCTCGGGAATGGGCCTGGCCGGCAGCCGGTACGCGGTCATCATCGACGAGGCGCACACCTCGCAGGGCGGCGACTCCGCGATCCGGCTCAAGCAGGCCCTCGGGGTGAACGCGACGCGGGAGGACGACGAGGACGAGGCGACGTACCTGACGCGGGTGCGTGGCAAGCAGCCGAACCTGTCGTACTTCGCGTTCACTGCCACCCCGAAGTCGCCGACGCTCAAGCTGTTCGGCACCTTCGACCCGGACCGGGTCAACCCGCACACCGGCGAGCAGGGCATGTACGTGCCCTTCCACGTCTACTCGATGCGCCAGGCCATCGACGAGGGTTACATCCTCGACGTGCTGGCCAACTACATCACCTACGACACCAAGTGGCGGCTGCGCAACGCCGCGGTCGAGCAGCAGGAGTCGCGCATCGCCAATCCCGAGGTCGACGAGGTCAAGGCCAAGGCGAAGCTCGTGCGCTACGCCGAGCAGCACCCGACGTCGCTGGCGCAGAAGGCGAAGCTGATCGTTGACGACTTCCGGGAGAACATTGCCCCCCGCCTCGGCGGGCGGGCCAAGGCGATGGTCGTCACCGGCAGCCGTCAGCACGCGCTCGACCTGTACCAGGCCATCCGCAGCTACGTCGCCGAACCCGGGTACGCGGATCTCGGCGTGCTCGTCGCCTTCTCCGGGCAGCTGACCGACGACGCCGGTCTGGAGTTCACCGAGGCGCAGCTCAACGGCTTCCCGGTGGGCCGGCTGCCGGAGATGTTCGGCTACACCAAGGCCGACGACCCGCAGGCCGCCGCTCGCGGCCAGGACGAGTACGGGCTGCTGGTCGCGGCCGAGAAGTACCAGACCGGCTTCGACCAGCCGCTGTTGTGCGCGATGTATGTCGACAAGCCGCTCACCGGGGTGACGGCCGTGCAGACGCTGTCGCGGCTCAACCGGATCCACCCGCTCAAGTCGCAGGACGACGTGCACATCCTCGACTTCGTCAACCAGGCGACCGACATCGCGGCCGCGTTCGAGGACTGGTTCGAGACCACGATCACCGAGCCGAGCGACCCGAACCTGCTCTACAGCAAGCAGCGCGAGGTGATGGACTACGGGCTGCTGGCCGCGTCGGAGATGGAGGCGTTCATCCGCGTCCTCGCCACGGCCGCGCCGGGGCGGATGCCGGACGCGGCGGAACGCAAGCTGCACGCGCAGCTGCACGAATACCTCAAGCCCGCACTAGACCGCTTCGCCGCCCTCGACACCGACGACCAGCGCGACGGCTTCCGCAGCGCCCTGCAGGACTTCGTCCGCGCCTACAGCCTCATCGCGCAGATCGTCGACTGGGGCGACCCGGACCTGGAACGGCTCTACCAGTACGGCCGGGTCCTGCTGATCCGGCTGCCCGGTCGGCCGTCGGCGTCGGTCGACATCGGCGACGCCGACTTGAGCCACTTCCGGCTGGAGTTCACCGGGCGGCACAACGTGTCGCTCTCGGCCGTCGGTGACCGCGACGTCCGCGGCCACGCGGCCGACGGCGGGGGCAGGCGGGAACCGGAGATGGCACCGCTCTCGGAGGTGATCGCCGAGCTCAACGACCGGTTCGGGCTGGGCCTGGGCACCGCCGACGAGATCCTGGTCTACCAGCAGGTCGTCGGCCTGGTCGAGGACACCTCAATGCAGCAGATCGCGCTGATGAACGACGAGGCCCGCTTCGGGCAGGTCGCCGACGACCGGCTCGACGACA
>JBOHFU010000276.1:0-5307 GCA_050699675.1 Pseudonocardiaceae bacterium | reverse complement strand
CCGTCGGCCTCCGGACGGATCGCCGCGTTCGACGACTCCGACGAGCGCTGGCTGGTCGCGGTGCGGATGGTGTCCGAAGGCGTCGACGTGCCCCGGCTGGCGGTCGGGGTGTACGCCACCTCAGCGGCCACCCCGCTGTATTTCGCTCAGGCGGTGGGCCGGTTTGTTCGTTCCCGGCAACCGGGCGAGACCGCCACGGTGTTCCTGCCCAGCGTACCGGTGCTGCTGGGGCTGGCGAGCGAACTGGAGAAGCAGCGCGACCATGTACTGGGTGCGCCGCACCGGGCCGAGGAGGGCTGGGACGACGAGGCGCTTGCGCTGGCCAACGCGCAGCACGACGAGCCCGGCGAGCAGGAGCGCGCGTTCACCGCGCTGGGCGCCAGTGCCGAACTGGACCAGGTGATCTACGACGGTTCCTCCTTCGGCACGGCCGCCTTCGCCAGCACCGAGGACGAGCAGGATTACCTCGGGTTACCTGGGCTCTTGGCACCCGACCAGATGCGGATGCTGCTGCGCCGCCGCCAGGAGCAGCAGCTGGCCCGGGCGACCGAGCGCTCGCCGACAGCGCCCGCGCGACTGCCGACGATGCGAGAACGCCTGGCCGAGCTGCGCCGGGAGCTCAACACCCTGGTCGCATTGGCGCACCATCGCACCGGCCGGCCGCACGGAGCGATCCACCAGGAAGTCCGCACCGCCTGCGGCGGCCCACCCACCGCCATCGCCACCGCCGATCAGCTCAAGGAGCGCATCGCCTACCTGCGCTCCCGGTAGGTTCCGTACCTCCCCAACCGCGGTCGCTGAACAACGATCCGGGGCGGTACCCCGTTGAGGTACCGCCCCGGTTGACCTGGGTTGTTCGGGCGCGACGTCAGGCGTCGACCTGGATATCCGCTGCGAGCTCCTTGAGCTTCGGTGAGTGCTCGCGGGCGTGGTGGTTGCAGAACAGCAGTTCTCCGCCGGAGGGCAGCACTGCCCGTACCCGGGCGGCGGCACCGCACCGGTCGCAACGGTCGGAAGCGGTCAACTCGGGGCGGACGAGCGTGCTAGTCATGGCTTCTCCCTCCGTCCTGGTCCGGTCAAGGCGACCAGACCGGGTCGAACCGGTTGCGGTACTTCACGGGATCGACCCGTCAACCCTGATATCGGATCCCAACGCCTCACTGTTCCAGACGAACGCCGTCCCTGCTGTGTTCCCGAGCCCGGGGCGACGACCGTCACGTATTTCCAACTAGTACCCGTTAATAGCCCAGCCCCTCGACCGGCGCAAGGGTGAGTCAGGATCGGGTGGTGGACACCCGCCCCAGCCGGATATGGCGTCGAGACGTCCCCGTCCCGCTGCTGTTCGTGATCGGTGGCTGCTCACAGTACCTCGGCGCCGCGCTCGCCGTGGTGCTGTTCGACCAGGTCAACCCAGCCGGAGTGGCCTGGTTGCGGATGCTCGTCGCGGCGCTGGTCCTGCTGGCCTGGCGGCGCCCGGATCGCGCGGTCTGGCGGGGCCGGCGGCTGATCCTGGCAACATGCTTCGGGCTCGTGACCGGTCTGATGAACGTCGCGTTCTATGAGGCTATTGCCCGCCTGCCGCTCGGTACCGCGGTCGCGGTGGAGTTCTGCGGGCCGGTGGCGGTGGCCGCGCTGGGATCCCGAAGTGTCCGGGACGTCGCCGCGCTGATGCTGGCCGCAGCCGGAGTGGTGCTCATCGTCGACGTGCGACTGGCCGGCAGCCGCGCGGGGCTATTGCTGGCGCTGGTGGCCGCCGTGATGTGGGCGGCCTACATCGTGCTCGGTAAGCGGGTGGCTGGCGGGGGCAGCGGGTTGGACGACATGACCGTCGGGTTCGCCCTCGCTGCGGTGCTGCTGTGCCCGTTGGCGCTGGTTACGGGTCCGGCATGGGGCTCGCCGACCCTACTGGCGATGGCCGCCGGAGTGGGCGTGCTGTCCACGGCGCTGCCCTATGCCCTGGACCAGGTGGTGCTTCGCCGAGTCGGTCAGGCTCGCTTCGCGCTGCTGCTGGCGCTGCTGCCGGCGGTGGCGTCGGTGGTCGGGTTCCTGGTCCTGGGCCAGCTGCCGCACCCGCTCGAGGCTGCGGGCATCGCCACCGTCGCGGTGGCCGTGGCACTGTCGGGATGGACGGATCCGGGTGGTCGCTGATCGGCGCCGTACCACGCTAGCCTGATCGCCACCGTGATCGAGTCGCGAGCGGGAAAGGACGGATATGGCCGATGCGGGCGCGCTGGCCTTGGAGCTGGCCGCCAACGGCGTCGTCGGGGTGACCATCGCGTGGGCGGACAACAACGGGATCCCGCGCTCACGGACCGTGCCGGTCGATTCGCTACCCCAGGTGGCCAAGCGCGGGGTGGGGATCACCGCGCTGTTCGCGGTGTTCGACACCCACGACGCGATCACTTTCGCCCACGAGGGTCTTTCCACCCCCTCCGGCGACGTCCGGCTGATACCCCAGCTGCGCGGGTTGACCCGGCTCGCCGGGCAGCGCGCGCTGGCCTGGGTACCCGGGCGGCAGGTCGCGGCGGATGGCTCGCCCTGGCCCTACGACCAGCGTGGGGTTCTCGAAGCCCAGGTCCAGGCCGCCGCCGCCGAGGGGCTGGAGATCAAAGCCGGCTACGAGATGGAGTTCGTCCTCATCCAGGCCGGCGACGCTGGCGATTCCGATGAGGAACCTCGGCTCGCGCATCACGGCCCCGCGTACAGCCCGCACGCCCTGCTGGCAGTGGACGAGTTCGTGGTCGCGGTGCTGGCCGACCTGACCGCCAACGGTGTGCCCGTCAACCAGCTGCACGCCGAGTATGGGCCGGCTCAGGTGGAGCTCAGCATCGGTGCGTCCGACCCGGTCACCGCCGCTGACCGGCAGCTGCTGGCCCGCCAGACCGTCCACGCCGCGGCCAGGACGCATGGCCTGCGGGCCTGCTTCGCGCCGCTGTTCACTACCGCGGGAATAGGCAACGGGTGGCACCTGCACACCTCAGTCTGGCGCGACGGGCGAAACCTGCTGGCCGGTGACCCCCAGCGCGGCCCTGGCCCGGACGGCGCAGGCTGGCTGGGCGGACTGCTTCGGGACCTGCCCGCGCTGGCCGCGATCACCGCGCCGAGCGTGCCGTCGCTGAGCCGGCTGCGCCCCGGGTACTTCGCCGGTGCTTACCGGTTCTGGGGAGTGGAGAACCGTGAAGCGCCGCTGCGCTACATTCCCGGTTCGGAGCTGCTCGGCGCCGGCCACGCCAACGTCGAGCTCAAGGTGTCCGACGCCTCGGCCAACCCGTACCTGGCACTGGCCGCGGTGATCGCCGCTGGGGTAGCGGGGCTGCGCGACGGCGCCGACCCCAGCGAGCCGATCCAGACCGACCCGGGCGGGTGGAGCGAGCCCGATCGCGCCGCCCGCGGCCTGGCCCACCTACCGGCCACGCCCGCTGAGCAGGAGGCGGCACTCACCGGCTCCACACGGCTCACCGCGGTGCTTGGCGAACAACTGCTCGGGGCGTTCGTCGCGGTGCGCCGGTCTGACGCGGCCTGGGCGGCCGACCGGCCGCTGGACGACGTCGTGGCCGCGCACCGCTGGCGGTACTGATCATCTTCTGCACATCGCGTGTGTAGTGTTACTCCTCGCGCGGGCGCCATGCCTGCAGCAGTGCCTCGGGGATACCCCACCAGCCCAGCGGGGTGAGCCGCTCGAAGTCGTCGACGGCGCCGAGCATCTGCCACAGTTCCACGACGGTCGTGAACCACCCGGCCAGCACGTCGATGTCGTCGTCGCCTGGTCCCGCAACGAATTCGGCGAGGTCCTCAGCGGAGGCGGGTGTCCCTGGGCCGCCGCGCGCCAGCGCCGCGACCGCCTCCAGCCACTCCTCATGATCGAGAGCGATCATCGACAGCTCGTCGTCCAGGGAACTCTCGGGCGGCTCGTTCACCGGGCTGACGACCCCCGCAGCCAGACTGAGCCACAGCTCGGCGTCATCGGAGGGCAGGTTGCTCGGATCGACCCCACCGGATGCTGCCAGCAGGTCGGCCGTCTTCCCCCCGCGTTGCAGAGCACTGCGCAGAACCCGGCAGGCGGCCGTCAGGTCAGCGTCCGGCCGCGGGCGTTCGCCGAGCCCGGCGAGGAGTTCCCGCAGCTCATCTGAGGCGGCTTGCTCGGCAGCGTCCCACTCGGCGACGAAGTCTTCGTCCGCCTCGTCGAGCAGTTCGGTCATCGGCACCCGGCCGTCGGGCAACGGCGAGGTCATCCAGCGCTCCTGCAGCTCCCGGTAATCCTGGATCGCTGCCGGGTCGCCGGCGAGCAGCCGGTCGGGGTCGGTGTCCCCTGCGCTGAGCCGCTCCTCGAGGTGCCGGACGAGCAGGTCGTGCAGTTCCTGCGCAAGTGGAGTGCGGGCCGGCTCGTCCTCCCATACGTGCAGTCCGATGATCGCGGTCGGCTCAGTCCCGGTCGCCTCGAGCCAGCCGTGCACCTCGCCGACGGTGGCCGCGCCGTCGGCGATCCGCCCGAGGACGGACTCGGCAGACTCCCAGAACACCGCCGAGAACGGGTTGCGTGCTGCGAGGAGCTCGCGGCGCAGCGCTGGCATGGCCCGCAGCGCGTCCGCCGCGGGCAGGCTGAGCAGCACGCGGGCCACATCGCGCCGGGTGAGCTCACCGGCTGGGCGGTTCGCGCGAGTCAGGAGAGGGCCTCCGTCAAGTGTCACGCACCGATGCTAGGGCGGAAGCGGGTTGCGCTCCTGTCGAGGGGCCTGCTCGCACGTCGCGCAGCGATGACGACCTAGAGTGAATCTTGCACAACCTGCGGACCTGTGCGGTCGGCGCAGTGTGGAAAGCTCACATCTTGAGTGACCGGTTGCACACGGCGACCTACACTGGGCGACTAGACCCGGGCGACTAGACACGGGGCGTGGGGGGATGATGCTGGGATGAAACGTGCGCATGCGCTGCCCGTCGGGCTGGTCCTCGCAGCGGTGGCGTCCACAACTCTGGCGTGCGCGTCAGCCACAGGAAACACCGCGCAGCGTGGACCCGCAGGGGTGGTTCCAGCGGGGTTGGAACGGTTCTATGGCCAGGAGCTGTCCTGGGGTGGCTGCTCCGCGTTCGCCACCACCCCACGTGACCAGGAGGCCTATGCCGACCCCGCCTTGCAGTGCACCTACCTCGAGGTACCGCTGGACTACGCCAAGCCAAATGATAAGGTGATCAAGGTCGGCCTGCTCCGCCGACCGGCGTCGGAACCGTCGCAGCGCATCGGTTCCTTGGTGATCAACCCAGGTGGTCCTGGCGGGTCTGGTATGAGCGCGGCGGCCGGCAAGGCCGGCG
>JBOHFU010000275.1:0-5323 GCA_050699675.1 Pseudonocardiaceae bacterium | reverse complement strand
ATCGTGCCGGAGTGGTTTGAGCTGTACCTCGGCCTTGAGCAGTCCTGCGCAGTCATTCGCAACTATGAGCCCCAGCTCGTGCCCGACCTGCTGCAGACCCAGGAGTGCGCCCGCGCTGTCATCCGGCTCGGCCACTCGGCCGAATCCGCCGACGACATCGAGCGCCAGCTCGCACTGCGGATGACCCGTCAGGAAATCCTCACCCAACCCGGAGCACCCAGTTTGTGGGTCGTGATCGACGAGGCGGCTCTATGGTGGCTCCGCGAGCGTTCGGCGATGCGGGCACAGCTCCAGCATCTGATCGAGATGGCCGAGTTACCCAACATCACGATCCAAGCGATACCGTTGTACTCCGGGGGGCACGCGGCAATAGGTGGTCCATTCGCGATCCTGCGATTCTCCGAACCCGACCTACCGGACATCGTATACCTCGAACAGCTCACCAGCGCCCTCTACCTGGACAAGAACGAGGATATCCAGCATTATCTGGTGGTCATGGATCGTTTGTGCGTCCAGGCCAAATCCCCCAACGAGACAACCAGATTCCTGAACAGCACACTCAAAGAGTGCTGAGCACCGAGCAGGTAGTTCCAGAACCGAGCCGTATGTGGCTGGCTGAGTTGATGGGGGGTCGGCGCCTGCAGGCCAACATGACCACACCGGAGGCCGCGAACCCGAACGGCAGGCAGGACGCCGCCGCCTCGCAGGCCCACCTGACAGCGTCGGCGGCCCCACCGTCCCGGCATGGCGACACCCGTCGACGCAGCGGGAGCCACGACGAGCTCGGCACGTTTGCCGAAATCCAAGACGGGGTAAATACTTGGCAGCGAACGGGTGCGCCTCGTCCGGTACAGGTCCGGGCCAGTCGAATCCGGAGGTCGGCCGGGCGTCATTCCCAGGAGGAATCATGATCATCCTTGGCATCATCTTAGTGATAATTGGCTACCTGCTTCCGCTCAGTATTCTGATCACTATTGGCGTCATCTTGATCGTGGTCGGGGCGATCCTGGCTCTGCTCGGGGGATTCGGACGCACCATCGGCCCCCGACGCCACTATTGGTGACCGGTTTGACAGCCGTGGTGTGAAGGCCAGCAGCGGCAGGTGGGTGTGCAGCCGGGCCAGCCTGCGGGCGGTATCGCCGGACTGGGTGAATGCCACCAGGGCCTTGGCTTCCAACCGCTCCCCGATGTCGCGGGCCGCACAGGACAGCGCACCCCGCTTGGTTCGCGGCATGTGGTCGAGCGGGAGGTTGGGTGAGCCGACTTCGACGGCCGCGACGATGCGGCTCATCGTTTCCACCGACTCGATCGGGTAGCGGCCGGCACTGGTCTCCCCGGACAGCATGACCGCGTCCGCACCGTCGAGCACCGCATTGAGCCCGATCCCCTCGATGTACTCGGACAGGTCCGCGGCATCCCTGCGGTCCTGGATGCCGCGCACCGCCTCCTTGGCGTAGCCAGCGCTGTCCCCGAGCCTCGAGCGGAACGGACCCGGGCGGGATCATCACCGCGGCGTGGCGCGACCGGCACAGCCAGCCCAGCCCGACCCCCGCGAGGTCGTTACCCGGGGCGATGGTGATCTCGAGGTCGGGCCGGTTCTCGCCGTCGTCAGGCAGCACCCAGACCCCGCCCTGTGGGGCGGGTTCGGGCGCCGCCGGTGGCGTGGTCTGCGCCTCGCCCACGAGCACGGCCCGCGTGGCGTACCCGAGCGACCGGCCATCAATCGTGTACTCGGCGACGATGACCCGGGCCGGGGCGAAGTCGTCCAGCGCCACAAGCCGCAGCACCTCGTAGGGGAACGGGTCTTCGGGGGAGACCGGGATCTCGCGGCGCAGCCCACCGCCGCCCAGCACCTGAAACCCTTCGGCGACGACTTGCACGGTGAGCAGGAATGGGATGTTCGGCACGCTGAACGGGACAGGCTGGGTCATGCCACGCGACGGGGCCTCGGCCAGCCCGACCCGAAGCTCGAACGCCACGCCGGGGTCGACCCGGTCCGGCGCGTCCAGGCGGGCATAGGCCGTCCGGGTGCTCAGGTCCGGCGGTTCCGCGGTCAGAAACAGCGACTGGGCGATCTGCCCGGCGTCATCGGGGTCCGCCGGCCGTCTGCGGGTGGGACGTGGCCGGGCGAGCGCCGGTTCGAGCAGGTCGGCTCCCACCAGGTCCTGACCACGATGACGTGGAAACCGGCCGAGCGTCGTGCTTCTACGATGTCCGCGACGTCCGCGCGGACACGAAGTAGGGGAAGTGGTGCCATGACCGCTCCGCTGGAGGGCTCCGGCTCGCCAGCCCACGTGCAACCCGAGGCTGCCGTCGAGGCAATGGGCACCGAGGGGATGGGCACCGAGGGGATGGGCACGGCGATCCAGGGCCGATCACTGCGCCAGATCGCCTGGCTGCGCCTCAAGAGTGACAAGGTCGCCCTGGCTGGTGGTGGCGTCGTCGCGGGCCTCATCCTGGTCGCGATCTTCGCGCCGGTGATCGTCGCAGTGCTCGGCCATCCGCCGCTGGAGTTCCACTACGAGAAGGTCGACCCCGACCTGCAGGTTCCCGTCGGCGACTTCGGCGGCATCAGCCCGGACTTCCTGTTCGGCGCCGAGCCGGTCAACGGCCGCGACGTGTTCAGCCGCGTCGTCTACGGCTCGCGGATCTCGCTGCTCATCGCGTTCCTCGCGACGCTGCTCTCGGTGGTGCTCGGCACCGTGATGGGCGTCATCGCCGGGTACTTCGGGGGCTGGGTCGACACCCTGATCAGCCGGGCGATGGACGTCTTTCTGGCGTTCCCGCTGCTGCTGTTCGCGATCGCGCTGGCCGGTGTGGTGCCGGACCGGGCGTTCGGCCTGGAGGGCGACACCCTGCGGATCGCGCTGATGGTGTTCATCATCGGATTCTTCAACTGGCCCTACATCGGCCGGATCATCCGCGGGCAGGCGCTGTCGCTGCGCGAGCGCGAGTTCATTGACGCCGCGCGCAGCCTCGGCGCTCGCAGCCCGCGGATCCTGTTCACCGAGATGCTGCCCAACCTGGCCGCGCCAATCCTCGTCTACTCGACGCTGCTGATCCCGGCCAACATCCTGTTCGAGGCGGCGCTGTCCTTCCTCGGCGTCGGCGTGCGGCCGCCGACCCCGACCTGGGGCGGGATGCTGTCCGAGGCCACGCACTGGTTCCAGATCGCGCCGAACTTCATGCTCTTTCCCGGGCTGGCGATCTTCATCACGGTGCTGGCGTTCAACCTGTTCGGCGACGGTCTGCGCGACGCGCTGGATCCACGGTCGCAATGACGACGAAGGGGTACCAGATGAGAAAGAGTCACCAAGTCATGGTTGGCACGATCGCCGCGCTGCTGCTGGCCGGGTGCGGCGGGCCGAGCACCGGCGGTGGCACCGCCGGTAGCGGCCCCTCCGGTAGCACAGCCGGTGGGATCCACAACCCCTCGGACGCGACGGGTGGCACCCTGCGATTCTCGAACTCCGGGGACTGGGACTCCCTCGACCCGGCCGACACGTACTACGCCTACTCCTGGAACTTCATCCGCAACTACGGGCGAGCCCTGTTGATGTTCAAGTCGGCACCGGGCCAGCAGGGCGCAACGCTGGTGCCTGACCTCGCCGAGTCGCTGGGCCGCTCCAGCGACGATGCCAAGACCTGGACCTACACCCTGCGCCAGGGTGTCAAGTTCGAGGACGGCACACCCGTCACCAGCAAGGACGTCAAGTACGCCGTCGAACGATCGCTGGACAAGACGACCTTCCCCAATGGGCCGACCTACTTCAACGACGTCCTCGACCTGCAGGGCTACACCAGCCCGTACTCCGATCCCGATCCGGACAAGCTCGGCCTGAAGGCGATCGAGACCCCGGACGACCGGACGATCGTCTTTCGCCTGCGCACGCCGTTCAGCGGTTTCGACTACCTCGCGCAGACCCCGGCCACGATGCCGGTGCCGCAGGCGTTGGACACCGGGTCGAAGTACAAGGAGCACGTCGTCTCGACCGGCCCGTACATGTTCGAGACCAACGAACTGGGCAAGCGTTTCACGATGGTCCGTAACCCGCACTGGGACCCGGCCACCGACCCGAACCGCCGGCCACTGCCCGATCAGATCACCGTCGACCTGAACGTCAACGCCGACGACGTCGACAACCGGCTCATCTCCGGTGATCTCGACGTCTCGATCGAGGGCTCCGGTGTCGGGCCGTCGGCTCAGGGCCGGATCCTCGCCGACCAGGACCTGCGCGCGAACACCGACTCCGCGCTGGTCGCCCGGCTGTGGTACACCGCGCTCAATTCCGACGTCGCGCCGCTGGACAACATCCACTGCCGTAAGGCGGTGCTGTATGCCGCCGACCGGACCGGTTACCAGCGCGCCTACGGCGGAGCGACGGGTGGCGAGATCGCCACGAACATCCTGCCGCCGGTGATCCCGGGTGCTCAGCGGTTCGACCTCTACCCATCACCGAACAACATGGGCGACATCGCCAAAGCCCGCGACGAGCTTGCCCAGTGCGGCCGGCCCAACGGCTTCACCACCGGCATCTCCTACCGCGCCGAGCGGCCCAAGGAGAAGGCCACCGCCGAAGCACTGCAGCAGTCACTGGCGCGGGCCGGGATCAACCTGGAGATCAAGCCGTACCCGCTGACCGACTACCTGCGCCTGTACGCTGGCAAGCCGGACTTCGCGAAGTCCAACGGCCTCGGTCTGATCGTCGCCGGCTGGGGCGCGGACTGGCCCGACGGCTACGGGTTCCTCGCCCAGATCGTGGACAGCCGGGTCATCCGGGCCACCGGAGGCAACACCAACCTAGGGGTCAGGGACCCAGCGGTCGACCAGATGCTCGACCAGGCGTTGGTGACCACCGACACCGCGGCGCGGGAGCAGATCTGGGTCGGCATCGACCGCAAGGTGATGGAGGGCGCGTTCATCCTGCCCGGCGTCTGGGCCAAGGGCCTGCTGTACCGGCCGCCCAACCTGACGAACGTGTTCATCACCAACGGATTCCAGATGTATGACTATCTGGCGCTTGGGACCACGCGGAAGTAGCGGTGGGCGTCTACATCATTCGACGGATGGTCGCAGCGGTAATCCTGCTGGCGATCGTCACCGCGGCGACGTTCGCGGTCTTCTTCCTGGTGCCCAGGCTGGCCGGGGCCACCCCGGAGGACCTCGCCTCGCGCTACGTCGGCCGGACCGCCGCTCCCGAGGTGATCCGGGAGATCGCGGACAAGCTCGGGTTCACCGACCCGATCTGGGTTCAGTACGGCCGGTTCGTCACAGGACTGGTTCTCGGCGCGGACTACAGCACGGGCCCGACCACGGTGCGCT
>JBOHFU010000274.1:0-5333 GCA_050699675.1 Pseudonocardiaceae bacterium | reverse complement strand
GTGTCGCTGGGCGGTGCGCAGATGGTCGGTGACCGCAGCACGGACGGCCGTCACGACACCCCCCGCGGTCACATACCGCTGCGCCAGCGGAGCGGCCAGTGCGCCGTCCTGACCAAGCGGCAGGGCACCCAGGTCCCGGGCGCCCAGCCGGGTCGCGACCGTGTCGGGTTTTCCGGCCGCCAGGTCCGGGCGCGCGTAGAGGCGGTGACCGCCGACGACCGCAGTCTCGCTGCCGTCCATGACCCGGATCGCCGCAGCCACCTCGGCTGGCAGGTCGGCCTCGGCAACCAGCGCCAGCTGCGTGTCCAGCACCACCCCGGTCGCGCCGCCGGCCACCGCCGCGGCCGCCGTGTGCAGCCCGATCCCGCCCGCCGGCCAGATCGGCACGCGGATCAGCGGATCGGCCAGTAGCTGCTGCAGCAGCACGAACGTCGTCGTGGCACCGACCCGGCCACCAGCCTCGGCGCCCTTGGCGATCAGCCCATACGCCCCGGCTCGGACCGCTGCACGGGCCTCAGCTACCGAGATGACTTCGATGATCGTGCGCTGCCCGGGTATGGACGGCCACTGTGAACCAGGCCCGCGTACGACCGAATCGACTCGCTCCGGTAGGTCGGCCGGCGACAGGGGACATCCGGCTGGCACGCGGACCCCGAAAGAACCGGGCCACCATTGGCAGACATCTGCCAGCGCGGCCCGCGCCCGCCCGATGTCGCGGCCCAGATCGAGGACACCCACCGCGCCGGCTCGCGCGAGCGCCACTGTGAGCGCGGCGTTGGGCTCCTCGAAAGGTGTGGTCCCCAAGACCAGCTCACGATCTTGTAGCCTGCTCATCCTCTGCACTGCCCCCCCGTACGCGGTCTAACCCAGTCGTCCACACCTAGTGCCCTGAGTTGGGCCTCGGCAAAGTTACGCAGGCAACTCGCTGATCAGCTCCATTCATGTCCCTTGTGGACCGTGGCGTGGTTGTCGTCGATATGCGGGCATGGAGTGACCCTTGGTGTGGCGGTGGAAGACCAGGCCGACCTGGTCGGGTCGGCCGATGTCGACGTTGTCCCAGGGCGAAGCCCAGTTGGCTAACGTGGAGCTGGTGACCACTTGAGGTGAAACACGATTGCGTCCAGCACGGCCAGGCCCCCCTTGCCTATCGCCTACGGCCCATCATTCAGGGCTACGGACCAGGCAATGGTAACACTAAGTGATAGCAAGGGTGCCGGACGGATCAAAAGTGACCCGAATGGACTATCGGTACTTACTCGATCGGTGCAGCGGTACTTAGCACACCGCATCTGGCACTGAGATGCCTACACCGCGACGCTCACACCGGACGTCAGCGGACACTGCCAAGAATGTCGGTGCCAGCCGCCACGATGACCGCACGACCGATGCAGAGCCGTCCGGCCGTGGACCGGACCTGATCGAAGGAGATCGCATGCGTGAAGCAGACGTGTTCGTGTTGGCGGACCGGGCACTCAACGACGTCATCCGGCAGGTCAAGGACGACCAGTGGACGATGACTATGCCGCCCGACTTCGCCATGCGGGTGATGGACCACACCCCGACCCTGCGCGAGATCGTCAACTACCACGCCTACGACGACGCTTGGGTCCCCGACATGTTGGCCGGCCGGACGATGGACGAGGCCGGCCGCGACAAGTTCGACGGGGACCTACTTGGGGGTGATCCCAAGGCCAGTTTCGCGGCAATCGTGGACACGGCGTGCGCGGCGGCGGCCGAGCTGGATGATCCAGACCGGATCGTGCACTGCTCCTTCGGCGACTTCAGCGCGCGGGAGTACTTCTGGCAGATCAACGGCTTCCGCGGCCTGCGCGCCCATGATCTCGCACTGGTGATCGGAGTCGAACCGTGCCTATCCGACGAACTCGTGCAAGGGATGTGGGACGAGATCAGCCCGCATGCTGAGGAGTGGCGCGCGATCGGAGTGTTCCCTGCGGCCGTGCCCGTACCGGAGAGCGCTCCGCTGCTGGATCGCCTGCTGGGCATCACCGGGAGGCCGCCGACCCCCGCCTGATGTGGAACTGGCCCCGCGCTCACCTGGTGTGGATCAACGGGGGATAGCGACGCGCGGCTGCGCCTGCTGCAAGTCGCGGTCCTTGGTCTCGGCGAGGGCTGCGGTACAGAACAGGCTGAGCAGCGAGAGCCCACACAGCAGAACGCCGATGGCGAAGTTTCCGAACGCTGCTGCCAGCGGCGCGTACAGCAGCGGTGGGATCGCGCCGCCCACGATCCCGGCGATGCTGTAGCTCGTGCCGGCCCCGGTGTAGCGGTACCGGGTGGGGAACGTCTCGGGCAAGAACGCCCCGACTGGGCCGTAGCCGAGACCCTGAATCCCCAGGGTGACGATCAAGGCGACGGCGAAGGCCACCGGGGAGTGCATGTCCAGTATCGGGAACAGCAGCAGCGACCACACCACCGCGCCGCCACAGCACAGCATGATCAGGGTGCGCCGACCGAACCGGTCGGAGGAGATCGCCGATACGATGACACTCAGCGCCATCACCGCTCCAGCAACGATCGCGAGGGACAGCACCAGGTTGCGGCTGAGTGCAGCGCCGGTGGGGCTGGTGCCGTAGCTGAAGAGGTAGGTCGTTGCGGTGATGCCCAGGGCGAGCATTATCGTGACGGATCCGGCCGCAAGCAGGATCTCCCGCGGGGCCTGGGTGAACGCCTCCCACAGCGGGGGGCGGACCGTCGGCTGTTGCCGCTGGGCGGCTTGGAACACCGGCGTCTCCTCGATCTTCAACCGGACGTACAAGCCCGCGGCCACCAGCACAATGCTGGTCAGGAACGGGGCCCGCCACCCGTAGTCGAGAAACGACTGGTCGGTGTTCCCGAGGAGGAGGCCGGTGACCAGGAATGTCGCGCTGGACAGCGCGATAGCGATGGGCGGGCCAAGCTGCGGGAACATCGCATAACGCCCCCGCTGCCCTGGCGGTGCGTACTCCGCGGTGAGCAGCGTCGCGCCGGCCCATTCCCCACCCACCGCCAGACCCTGGACGAACCGCAGCACGACCAGCACGATGGGGGCCGCAACCCCGATCGTGGCCGCCCCCGGCAGCAGCCCGATCAGCACGGTCGCAACGCCCATCAGCAGCAGCGTCGAGATGAGGGTCCGCTTGCGGCCGATCCGGTCACCGAAGTGCCCGAAGAGCACCGCACCGACCGGTCGGGCAATAAACGCCACCGCGAAGGTGGCAAACGAGGCCACTATGCCAGCGGTCGAACCCAGCGCCGGGAAGAACACCTTCGGGAACACCAGCGCCGCAGCCGTGCCGTAGATGAAGAAATCATAGAACTCGATGGTGGTCCCCACACAGCTTGCGAACGCCACCCGGCGCATTCCCGCACCGGCGGGCGCCGCGCCTTGTGCGCTATTCATCCGTTTCTCCCAGCCTTGCGCAGCACGGTCGATGAGTATCAGTTCGCCGGATAGCTACCTCTTGTCAGTAGCGTCGACAGCGTTCACCAGAGAGGAGCGTCGCCAGTGGTCGCCAGATACCTCGATCGTTCGCGGATCGTCGCCCCACCCGGCTGGAGCCGTTGGCTGATCCCGCCGGCTGCCCTGTCGATCCATCTGGCGATCGGCCAGGCCTACGCCTGGAGTGTGTTCAAGAAGCCACTGGAGACGTCGCTAGGCATCTCGGGTGTCGCCAGCGCGCTGCCGTTCACCCTCGGCATCGTGATGCTGGGTCTGTCGGCGGCCCTGTTCGGTACCAGGGTCGACCGCAAGGGCCCCCGCTGGGCCATGTTCGTCTCGATGTGCTGCTTCTGCAGCGGGTTCCTCATCTCCGCCCTGGGGGTGTCGATCGGGCAGTACTGGCTGGTCGTCCTCGGATACGGCTTCGTCGGTGGGATCGGACTGGGCATCGGCTACATCTCCCCGGTGTCCACGCTGATCAAATGGTTCCCCGACCGGCCGGGCTTGGCCACCGGTATCGCAATCATGGGATTCGGTGGTGGAGCGCTGATCGCGTCGCCATGGTCGACCTCGATGCTGACCGCTTTTGGAGCCACCGGCGCGGACCCCGACCCGCGCGGGATCGCCATGACGTTCCTGATCCACGGTGCCGGATATGCGGTGTTCATGTCGGTGGGGTGGCTGCTCATCCGGGTGCCGGCCGACGACTGGAAGCCTGCGGGATGGGAGCCGACGCCGCAGCCGGCCGGCTCGTTGATCAGCGAGGGCAACGTCTCGGCCCGCAACGCGATCAGAACGCCGCAGTTCTGGCTGCTGTGGGTGGTGTTGTGCTTCAACGTGACGGCGGGTATCGGCATCCTGGAGCGCGCGGCGCCGATCTACTCCGACTTCTTCCCCAGCGGGGTCGGGCTTGCCGCCGCCGCAGCGGGTTTCGTCGCGATCTTGTCTCTGGCCAACATGCTCGGCCGCTTCGTCTGGTCGTCCACCTCCGACCTGATCGGCCGCAGGAACATCTACCGCATGTACCTGGGCGTAGGCGCGCTGCTCTACTTGGCCGTGACGCTCACCACGAACGCCAACAAGGTGGTGTTCCTGGTCTGCTGCATGCTGATCCTGTCCTTCTACGGTGCGGGGTTCGCCACCGTGCCCGCCTACCTGCGCGACCTGTTCGGCACCTACCAGGTCGGCGCGATCCACGGCCGGCTGCTCACGGCATGGTCGACTGCAGGCGTGCTCGGCCCGGTGATCGTCAACGCGATCGCGGACGCCCGGATTGCGGCTGGGGTGACCGGCCCGGGCCGCTACACACTCTCCTTCTCGATCATGATTGGATTACTGGTCATCGGGTTCATCTGCAACGAGCTCATCCGCCCAGTCAACCCACGGTTCCACGAGCCGGCATCCGAGCGGGTGGCGGGCAAGGCGGTGCTGGCGGCATGAGCACCCGAACGACCGGATCTGTTTCGAACGCCCGGGCGGCGCTCACCGCGCTGGCCTGGGCGTGGGTGACCGTACCGTTCCTGTACGGCCTGTACCAGCTCCTGGTCAAGATCCCAGCACTGTTCGGCAGCTGATCCCGACCACTGACCACAGTCGGTCCCTGATCTAACTGCCGATATCCGGAGGATTCAGGCAGTCGTGGAGAGTTTCGCCGGCAAGCAGGCGTCGAATGTTGTCCGCCACTCGGGTGGCTACACCTTGGTAGGCGGCATCGGTGACGCCGGCGATGTGGGGCGTGGCGACGATGTCGGGGCGGGTGAGCAATGGTGCACGGGGATCGAGTGGCTCCTGGTCGAATACGTCGAGTCCCGCACCGGTCAGGCGGCCGTCGGCGAGAGCGTCCAGGAGCGCCTCGTGATCGAGCAGCCCGCCCCGGCCCGCGTTGATCACGCAG
>JBOHFU010000273.1:0-5339 GCA_050699675.1 Pseudonocardiaceae bacterium | reverse complement strand
CGGTCACCCTCGCGCTGCGGCTGTTCGGCAACATCCTCGCGGGCACCGTGATGGTCAGTGTCATCGCACTGCTGCCGGCGGCCATCTTGTGGGCGCCGACCACGGCCTGGAAGTTGTTCGACCTGTTTATCGGCCTGCTCCAGGCGCTGATCTTCGCGCTGCTGACGATCCTCTACTTCGGATTCGCGGCCGGCCAGGACGAGGAGGGGGCCCACTAACGGTTCTCCGCTCGCCTCCGTGAATCATTGTCAGGAATATCCGCGAACTTCGAGGAGAAGAGGGTAAAGAGATGAGTGTTGCTGAACTGTTCCTCGCCCAGGGGGGCGCCACGGGCAATGTCCAGCTCGCGGGTGCCTTCATCGGCGGTGGTATCGCGCTGGCCGGTGGCGCGATCGGCGCCGCTATCGGTGACGGTCTGGCCGGTGGCGCGACCATCCAGGGCGTCGCCCGCCAGCCCGAAGCGCAGGGTCGGCTGTTCACCATTTTCTTCCTCACGGTGGGTCTGGTCGAGGCGATGTACTTCATCAACCTCGCCTTCATGGCGGTGTTCGTCTTCGCGCTCGCCGGCGGCTGATCAGTTCAGATGATCTGGCAAGGACGGTATTCATGAGTTCGCACAACCTGGCTGCGCACAATCTGGCGGCGCCGGCCGGTGGCAACATCTTCCTCATCCCCAACGCGACGTTCTTCGTCGAGCTGGTGATCTTTCTGATCGTGCTCGGTGTGGTCTGGCGCTACGTGGTGCCCCCCATCAAGCGCGCGATGAACGAGCGCCAGGAGATGGTCCGCCGGCAGATAGAGGAGAGCGAGCAGGCCCGCACTCGCCTGACCGAGGCACAGACCCGTTACTCCGAGGCGATTGCCGAAGCACGCATCGAGGCAGCCAAGATCCGCGAGACGGCTCGATCCGACGCGCAGGCGATCAAGGATGAGATGCGTCAGCAGGCCGAGCAGGAGGTCGCGCGGATCCGGGAGCGCGGTGCGGAGCAGCTGGCCAACCAGCGTGAGCAGGTCGTCCGCGAGCTGCGTGGCGAGCTGGGCACGCTGGCCGTGACGCTGGCCGGTCGTATCGTCGGTGAGTCGGTCGCCGACGAGGCCAGGCGGGCCGGCACGGTGGACCGCTTCCTCGACGAGTTGCACGGCATGGCGGCCCCCGAGACCGTCGCGGACGGGGCCACCTCGGTTCCCAGTGGGCGGCGGAAGCGCTGATGCAACCGGCCAGCAGAGCGGCCTTGGCCACGGCCCGCGAGCAGCTCGAGAACCGGATCTCCGGTGCTGGTGTCTCCGACCGCAGGCGGGTGGGTGACGACCTTGGTGCCGTCGCGAAGGTACTCGGCGATCAGCCGGCGATCCGGCGTCACCTCGCCGACTCCGCGGCACCCCAGCAGGTACGCCGCAAGATGGTGGAGGCTTTGTTCGGCGGCAAAGTGAGCCGGATCACCCTCCGGACGTTGAACGACGTGGTTGCCTCCCGCTGGTCTCGGCCGCTGGACTTGGTCGATGGCATCGAGGAGCTGGCCAGGCAGGCGCTGCTCACCTTCGCCGAGCGGGACGGCAGCCTCGAAGATGTCGAGGACGAGCTGTTCCGGTTCGGTCGGATCCTGGCCGCGCAACCGCGCCTGGCGACGCTGCTGGGTGATGAGAGCGCGCCCGCCGAGCGACGGCTGGAGCTACTGAGCACGGTGCTGGCCGATCGCACCCGCGCGGTGACCCACCGGCTCCTGGAGCAGGCGGTTCGGGCGCCCCGCCGGCGCCGGATCGACGAGATCGTCGAAGTACTGGTGGACCGGGCAGCGGGCCGCCGGGAACGGTCGGTGGCCCATGTCAGCGCGGCGGGCCCGCTGTCGCAGCAGCAGGAGCAGCGGCTGATCGACGTGCTCAACCGGATCTACCGGCGGCCGATCTCACTCAAGGTCGACCTCGAGCCTGAGCTGCTTGGTGGGCTGGTGATCCGGGTGGGCGACGAAGTGATCGACGGCAGCGTGGCCGCCCGGCTGGACAAGGCGCGCCAATGGTTGTCGCGATGAGCGCTGGCTACCCGACACTGCACGATGAACAATCGACACGGTGACAAACAAGAGAGCAGGGGCCGATAGCCATGGCGGAGCTGACGATCTCCTCGGACGAGATCCGCAGCGCGATCGAGAACTACGTCACTTCCTTCTCGACCGACACCTCGCGTGAGGAGGTGGGCGTCGTCGTCTATGCCGGTGACGGCATCGCCCGGGTCGAGGGCCTGCCCTCGGCGATGACCAACGAGCTGCTGCAGTTCCCTGGCGACGTGCTGGGCGTCGCGCTCAACCTGGAAGTGCGGGAGATCGGCGCGGTCATCCTGGGCAACTTCGAGGCCATCGAGCAGGGCCAGGAGGTCAGGCGAACCGGCAAGATCCTGTCGGTGCCGGTCGGGGACAACTTCCTCGGCCGGGCGGTGGATCCGCTGGGTTACCCGCTGGACGGTCTGGGCGACATCGACGCCGACGAACAGCGGGTCCTGGAGCTGCAGGCGCCCTCGGTGATTGACCGGCAGCCGGTGAAGGAGCCCCTGCAGACAGGCATCAAGGCGATCGACTCGCAGACCCCGATCGGTCGCGGCCAGCGCCAGCTCATCATCGGTGACCGCAAGACCGGTAAGACCGCGGTGTGCATCGACACCATTCTCAATCAGAAGGAGAACTGGGCGACCGGTGATCCAGCCAAGCAGGTGCGCTGCATCTATGTGGCGGTCGGCCAGAAGGGCACCACGATCGCGGCGGTCCGCCAGACGCTGGAGGACGCCGGTGCGCTGGAGTACACCACCATCGTCGCGGCACCGGCATCCGATTCGGCCGGCTACAAGTGGATTGCGCCCTACACCGGCTCGGCGATCGCCCAGCACTGGATGTACCAGGGCAAGCACGTGCTGATTGTCTTCGACGACTTGTCCAAGCAGGCCGAGGCCTACCGCGCCATCTCGCTGTTGCTGCGCCGCCCGCCGGGTCGGGAGGCGTTCCCCGGCGACGTGTTCTACCTGCACTCGCGGTTGCTGGAGCGCTGCGCGAAGCTGTCCGACGAGCTGGGTGCGGGCTCGCTGACCGGGCTGCCGATCATCGAGACCAAGGCCAACGACATCTCCGCCTACATCCCGACCAACGTCATCTCCATCACCGACGGTCAGTGCTTCTTCGAGTCCGACCTGTTCAATCAGGGTGTCCGGCCAGCGATCAACGTCGGCGTGTCGGTGTCCCGGGTCGGCGGCAACGCGCAGATCAAGGCGATGAAGTCGGTCGGCGGCACCTTGCGGTTGGAGCTATCGCAGTACCGCGAGCTGGAAGCGTTCGCCGCGTTCGGGGCGGAGAACCTGGACGCTACGTCGCGGCGCCAGCTGGAGCGCGGTGCCCGGCTGACCGAACTGCTCAAGCAGGGGCAGTACGCGCCGATGCCTGTCGAGGAGCAGGTCGTGTCGATCTTCCTCGGTACCCGAGGCCACCTCGACGATGTGGCAGTGGCCGACGTCGGACGCTTCGAGTCGGGCTTCCTCGACGATGTCCGCCGGAACCACCAGGGCGTCCTGGACACGATCCGGGAGACCAAGCAGTTCAGCGACGAGACCGAACAGCAGATCGTGGACGCGGTGACGGTGTTCAAGAAGCAGTTCACCACGGCAGATGGCTCCTCGCTGGGCAACGAGGCCGAGGCCGACGCGATGGAGGCCGACGACGTCGAGCGCGAGTCGGTCAAGGTCACCCGACGCGCCCAAAAAGACGACAACGCAAAGAAGTGACGCGACGATGGCAGCGCAGCTGAGAGTCCTCCGTCGCCGGATCCGTTCCGTCCAGTCCACGAAGAAGATCACTAAGGCGAGCGAACTCATCGCCACCTCGCGGATCGCCCGAGCGCAGGCCCGGGTGGAGGCATCCCGGCCGTACGCGCAGGAGATCACCAAGGTGCTCTCCGCGTTGGCGAGTGCCGCCGGCACCCTGGACAGCCCGCTGCTGGTCGAGCGGGAGAACCCGACCCGGGCGGCGATGCTGGTGGTGACCAGCGACCGGGGCCTGTGCGGTGGCTACAACGCCAACCTGCTGCGAGCCGCCGAAGAGCTGCACGCGCTGCTGCGTGACGAGGGAAAATCGGTGACGCTGTACCTGGTCGGTCGCAAGGCGGTCTCCTACTACACCTTTCGCCAGCGGCCGATCGAGGAGTCCTGGACCGGGTTCTCCGAGCAACCCTCCTACGATGACGCAGCCGCGGCAGGCAACGTGCTGGTGCGGGCGTTCCTGTCCGGAGCCGACGACGAGGGTGGTGATCCCGGACCGGACGGGATACCGGGCGTCGACGAGCTGCACATCGTCTACACCGAGTTCCGATCGATGCTCACCCAGACGCCTCGAGCGCGCCGGATCGCGCCGCTGGAGGTCGAGTACGTCGAGGATGACTCTGCCGGGGAAGACCGGGAAGACTCTGCCCGGGAAGAGCAGCGGCCGCGCTCGGACAGCCCATCACCGCTGTATGAGTTCGAGCCGGATGCCGAGGAGCTACTCGGTCACCTACTGCCGAAATACATCAATACCAGGATCTACGCGGCGCTGCTGGAGGCCGCGGCATCGGAGCAGGCCGCCCGCCGGCAGGCGATGAAGGCCGCCACCGACAACGCCACCGAGCTGATCCAGGACCTCACCCGTGAGGCCAACCGGGCCCGCCAGGGCCTGATCACCCAGGAGATCAGCGAGATCGTCGGCGGCGCCGAGGCGCTGTCCGCCGTGGGGAGTGATGACTGAAATGAGCCCACAGACAAGTTCTGCGCAGAAGTCGACCACCGCTGAGTCCACCGGCGCCGGGATCGGCCGGGTGGTGCAGGTGACCGGGCCCGTGGTGGACGTGGAGTTCCCGGCCGACCAGGTGCCGCCGCTGTTCAACGCGCTGACCGTGGAGGTCGAGCTCGAAGCGATCCGCAAGACCATGACGCTGGAGATCGCCCAGCACCTGGGGGACAACACCGTGCGCGCGATCGCCATGCAGCCGGCCGACGGCCTGGTCCGGGGCGCCCCGGTGACCGACACCGGGTCGGCGATCTCGGTACCGGTCGGCGATCAGGTCAAGGGCCACGTGTTCAACATGCTGGGCGAGTGCCTGGACGCCCCGGACACGAAGTTCAGCGGGGACCGCTGGGGGATCCACCGCAAGCCGCCGCCGTTCGACCAGCTTGAGGGCAAGACCGAGATGCTCGAAACCGGGTTGAAGGTCATCGACCTGCTCACCCCGTACGTGCAGGGCGGCAAGATCGGCCTGTTCGGTGGTGCCGGGGTGGGCAAGACGGTGCTCATCCAGGAGATGATCATCCGGGTGGCCCGGAACTTCGGTGG
>JBOHFU010000272.1:0-5340 GCA_050699675.1 Pseudonocardiaceae bacterium | reverse complement strand
TGTGCAGAAGTTCACCGACTCGTCGTTGACCGACTGCCCTGAGTGCTCCGGCCGGCTGCGTAAGCTGTTCTCGTCGGTGGGCATCGTCTTCAAGGGCAGCGGCTTCTACCGCAACGACAGCCGTGCCAGCAGCGGGGCCGAGTCAGGGTCAGGTTCGAACGGCAAGTCCGAGTCAGATTCGAACGGCAAGTCCGAGTCAGATTCGAACGGCAAGTCCGAGTCAGGTTCGAACGGCAAGCCCAAGCCGGGAGCCGAGTCAGGGTCCACCTCCGAATCGAAGTCCGGGCCTGCGTCGGCATCATCCTCGCCCGCTTCCACTCCGACAGCCGCCGCCTCCTGACCGGGAGGCGCTCTCAGTCTCCCGAGCTCGACAGCAGAGCTGTTTGATCAATCCCGGACAGCTCTGCTGTCGAGCTCGGGAACTGTAGGGCTGGTCACAAGCCCAGAGATCTGCGCGGCACCACCGAGAAGTTGTCCCCACCCGCCTGGTTGTCCACAGCCGGGCGCTCCGAGTCTGCAGCAGCGGCCCGATCTTGTCTAGCGTCGCGTTCCTCAACGTGACCACAGGATCGGGAGGCGAGAAATGGGCCGATGGCTACAGCCGAGGCAGCATCCCAGCAATCCGCGCACGTTGGCGCCGCTGCTGCGGGAGCGATGGGATGTGCTGTGGCGTGGGTCCGGGTTCGGCCGCACCCTGCTGCTGCGCCGGGCCGCTGCCGCGGTGCTCGTCGGCGTCGCCGCAGTGCTGGCGCTGGCCCCGGGGAGGGGATCCGCCGTCGCGGTGGTGGTCGCTGCCCGAGACCTGGCTCCGGGCACCGTCCTCGAGGCAGCCGAGGTGACGATGCGCGGGCTACCCGCGCCGGTGGTACCCGACGGCGCCGCCCGGACCCCGGCCACCGTGCTGGGCCGGACGCTGGCCGCACCGGTCCGGCGCGGTGAGCCCCTGACCGATGTGCGGCTGACCGGCCCCGATCTTGCCCGAACGGTCCCGGCAGGCCCGGACGCGGTGAGCGTCCCGCTGCGGCTTGCCGATCCGGACATCGCCGCTCTGCTGCACCCCGGTGCCGCGGTAGACGTGGTGACCGTCGGCGAACGGCAGGACGAGCCGGTGGTGCTGGCCCGCAGCGCCCGAGTGCTCGCGGTGCTGGAAGCCGGTCCCCGAACCGGGGCGCGCGACGGCCGGCTGGTGCTGGTCGCACTCGACCCCGCGGCGGCGACTCGGGTTGCGGCAGCCTCGCTATCCCAGACCCTGACCGTTACCGTCCACTAAGGAAGCAGCCAGGCAGGCGGGCCGCCTGCCCGACCATGGGGGTGGTCACATGCTCAAGGGATTCCGCGACTTCATCCTCCGCGGCAATATCATCGAGCTCGCGATTGCGGTGGTGATCGGCACCGCGTTCGTCGCGCTGATCACGCAGTTCACCGAGTCCTTCATCACCCCGCTGATCGCGGTGTTCACCGGGGGTGGGGATGTGGGCGGCAAGTTCAGCGTCAGCGGCCAGGCGTTCAGCTACGGGGCGTTCATCGGCGCGGTCGTCACCTTCTTGATCACTGCCGCGGTGGTCTATTTCCTTGTCGTCGTCCCGATGAGCAGGCTCGTGGGCCGGTACTCCAAACCCGCGGTGGAGGAGGTCACCGGGCCCAGCGAGGCCGAAGTGCTGGTGGAGATCCGCGACCTGCTGCGCACCCAGCAGCGGAGCTGATCACCCGGCGGGGTCATGGTGTGGGGGGAGGTTGTCCCGCAGCCACCGGTCACGCTCGTCGGGCTCTTCATCCCCCTGGCCGGGCCGATCGTCTGAGGTACTGTCGGGCAACACCTCTCCGAACACCCGGTGCAGCCTTCTCTTGCGGTCAATCGCGTTCTCCTGCACGATGACAATCCTCCCCGACCGCGTGATCCCACGGGATAGCCCGGTACCGATCACTTCCCGCTACTCCATCCCAGTGCCAGGATGGTGGTTCCCCACCACGAGCGGAAGGGCGCCGAACATGACGATAACGGACAAGATCAAGGACATGGTGGGCCAGGCCATCGACGTGGCCGGCCCTCTGGTCGCACAAGCCATGGATAAGGCTGGCCCTTACGTCGAGCAGGCCAAGGAGAAGGCCGGCCCCTACGTCGAGCAGGCCAAGGAGAAGGCCGGCCCCTACGTCGAGCAGGCCAGGGAGAAGGCCCCTGTGCTCGTCGAGCAAGCCATCAACAAGGCCGGCCCCTACGCCGAGAAGGTCGCGGAAACGGCCGGCCCGATCGTCGAGCAGGCCATGGAGAAGGCCGCACCCTACATCGAGAAGGCGGTCCCCATCGCGGTCAAGGGCGTCGAGGCCGCTGTCTCCACTGTGGACAAGGCAACCGGCGGGCGTTACCACGACCGGATCGAGAACGTGAGCCAGTTGGTTGGGGATGCGCTGAACCGGGATGGCAGAGTGAACGGCAATCCCTGAATTGCCACCCTGCGGGCCCGCAACGGCAATCCGTTCGGGCCCGCCGCGGTGGGAGCTTTTCCGTGCTGGCGTTCAGTCCTGGTCCGGCCAGGACAGTTCGTCGATCACCCGGCCAACCAGCGGCGTGAGGGTGGCCATCCCGTCGCGGACTGCCGCCCTCGATGGCGCCAGGTTGACCACCAGGGTGCTACCTGATACTCCGGCCATTCCGCGGGACAGGCCCGCATCCACGGCGCCGGCTGCGAGCCCGGAGGCGCGGATGGCCTCGGCGATGCCCGGTACCGGGCGGTCCAGCACACTGGCCGTGGCGTCCGGAGTGACATCACGCGGAGACACCCCGGTACCGCCTACGGTCACCACCAGGTCAACGCCCCCGATCACCGCGGTGTTCAGCGCGTTGCGGATGTCCACCGATTCACCGGCCACCATCACTGAACCATCGACGACGAAGCCGGCCTCCTCGAGTAACTCGGTGACCAGCGGACCTGTGGTGTCCTCGTGCTCACCGTGCGCTACCCGGTCGTCGACGATCACGACGAGAGCCCGTCCCAGGTTGCGCGCACTGCGTTCCATGACGAGCACCGTAGCCGGGCGCCATCCGAGCCGAGAACCAGGTCCGGCAGTACTGACCATGGTGGCTGCCGAGGGTCTCCGCGCCCTATCGACACCCCGGATCACCGGGCTCCGACCTGCTGGCTGCCGAGGGTGACCTGGACCTGCCGGGTGTCCCCGGCCGGGTTCTTGACGGTGATCGTGGTCTGGGAACCCGGGTCTTGCGAGCGGATCGCCGCGACCAGCGCGTCCCCGCTGTCGATCACCCGGTCGTCCAACTTGGTGATCATCTCACCGGGCTTGATCCCGGCAGCGGCGGCGGCACCACCAGGCACGATCTGCTGAACCACCGCTGCACCGTCCTCCGCCCGCCCGGCGGGAACGCTCACCCCGAGGATGGCCTGGGTTGCCTGACCGGTGCGGACGAGCTCGTTGGCGATCCGTCTGGCCTGGTCGATCGGGATCGCGAAGCCCAGTCCGATCGAACCGGCCTGCCCCTCACCCAGGCCGAGCGAGGCGATGGCGGTGTTGATGCCGATCACGCGACCCTGCATGTCGGTCAGCGGGCCACCGGAGTTGCCAGGGTTGATCGCGGCGTCGGTCTGGATCGCGTCGAGTACGGTGTCCTGACCGCTGCGGTCACCGCCGGCCCGCACCGGACGGTTCACAGCGCTGATGATTCCGCTGGTCACGGTGCCGGACAGGCCCAGCGGCGAGCCGATCGCCACCACTTCCTGGCCGACCCGGACATCCTGCGAGTTCCCCAGCTGGGCTTGGGCCAGGCCGTCGAGGCCCTGCGCCCGCACCACCGCAAGGTCGAAAGAGGGCGCCCGACCGACGACCTCGACCGGTGCGGAGCGGCCGTCCTGCAAAACGGCGACGAGCTCGCCGCCGGACACAGCCGGCTCCACGACATGGTTGTTGGTAAGGATCAGGCCGTCGGCGCTGAGCACGATCCCGCTACCCTCACCGGCCGCCCGAGGGCTGCGCACCCTGAGCTGGACCACGCTGGGTGTCACCTTCTGCGCGACCTGCTCGACCGAGCCGCCCGGCAGGTTCGCGACCGGCTGGGCTCCCGGCACGGGCAGGTCCAGTGCGCTGATCCCGCCGGATCCAGTACCCGCTAGCTGGTAGCCGACGACGCCTCCGACGCCTCCCGCGGCCAGCCCCACGACCAGCGCCAACCCTACGGCGCCCCTGACCAGTCCGCTGCGGCGCGGACTGGGAGCACCTGGCGGCGGCATGCCGATCGGCGCGGTAGGCGGTGCCACGCCGCCGGGCTGGGCGGCCCAGACCTCCGTGGGAGCGTTATCGTAGGGCGGCGAGGCACCATAAGGCCTGTTCCAGCCCGACGCCGGGCTCTGCCCCGGCTGCCAGGACGGCCCTGGTTGACCAGGGCCCGGCCAGGAGCGATCGGGGTGCGCACCCCAGGTCGGCTCGTCGGGTCGCCTCGACCCGGGCACGGGTCCCTCGGGGTCGCCAGGCCGCTGCGTCTCGTCGGTCATGTCTCTAGGGTGTACTGGTTTACTGAGATGTCCATGTGAGGCCCCTAGGGGTGTCATGTGGATGGTCGACCGGGCAGTTCGAGGGTCATCAGCGCGCCGCCCGCCGGGCTTCGGCTCGCCCGCACCTTACCGCCATGGCGGGCGGCGACCTGTGCCACGATGGCCAGTCCCAGCCCCGAGCCGGGCTGGGTGCGGGCGGTTGGTGAGCGGTAGAACCGCTCGAAGATGTAGGGGAGGTCGGACTCGGCGATCCCCGGTCCGGCGTCGGCCACGTCCACTTCGGCCGTCCCACGGTCCGTTGGCGCCAGCCGCACGGTCACCGTCGCGTCGCTGGGGCTCCACTTGGCGGCGTTGTCGAGCAGGTTGAGCACGGCGCGCTCCAACGCGTTGGCGTCACCGAGCAAGCTCCACGGCGCCAGGTCGACCTCGAAGCGGATCCTCGGTGCCCGCCGGCCCGCCCTGGCCAGCGCCCGTTCCACCACCTCTGGCAGCTCCACGGGTTCGTGCACCACCTGCGGGGCGTCCTCGCGGGCCAGCTCGACGATGTCCCCGACCAGTGTGGACAGCTCCTCCACCTGCGCGCGCACATCGGCGGAGATCTCCTTGCGATCTTGTTCGGACAGCGAAGGAGCGTCCGGGCGGTCGGAGGCAGCCAGCAGCTCCAGGTTGGTGCGCAACGACGTGAGCGGGGTGCGCAACTCATGCCCGGCATCAGCGACCAGCCGGCGCTGGCGTTCCTGCGACTCCGCCAACGCGCCGAGCATGCTGTTGAAGCTGCCGGTGAGCCGGGCGAGTTCATCGTCACCGGAGATCGCAATCGGTTGCAGGTCACCGGTCCGAG
>JBOHFU010000271.1:0-5404 GCA_050699675.1 Pseudonocardiaceae bacterium | reverse complement strand
GTCTTCCGGTCGTCGACGTCGGTCGGGTGCCCTCCAGCGGGTCGAGCACACTTGACGCCACCCCGGCCCTGCGCGAGATATTGGGACCGGTGGCCCCGGCGTGCACGATCACCGCCGAGGCGATCACCCCACTCACCGCCCCTGTTGAGGCCATGATCGCCCCCGCTGCGGCTCCTGCCAGGGATGCGGTCGGCGGCGTGGTTCCGGCATTGGCCCAGCCCTCGTCGCCGGCCGCGCCGGCCGCACCGCCGCCTGCGGCGCCGGCGGAACAACCGCAGTCGGCGGCAGGGCCGCCAGCTTTGACCCCTGCGAACTTCGGTCCGTTCTTCGGGCCAACGGCGCAGCCCTTCCCGTACGCGCTGGGTCTCTACAGCAGCGGATTGCCCCACTACAACTACGCTGAACTGCTGGCGATCGGTCGTCCTGGCTCACTCGGCCGGCTCTCGGCGGGCATGCTGACCGCGGACCTGTTCGGTTCGCAGTCGGTGAGTAATGGTCCGGCCCTCGGTAAGCAGAGTGCCGCGGCCAACGACGTCGCCGCCGCAGGTCGGGCATCGGCGTTGGAGGCCAGCGGTGTCGAGCGGATCGCGCTGCCGGTGCTGGTGGCGGTACTGATGCTGGCCAGCGTCAGCGCCGCGCTGCTCCGTAGCTGGGTTCTCGGGCGGCGCTGAACTCGTTCGGACCTCGCCAACCAGCAGATCGGGCGGGATGAATCGCTTGTCAGGCTCTTGCGGCCGCCCCGCGATTACTGTCGCGGGGCGGCCGTTTGCTATCGTCCTTGCGTTTGCTATCGTCCCCGCGTCGCCGCACCGGTACTGACCACGCGGTGACTAGGGTTGGATTGCCGGCCCAGCTGGCAGTGGTTGGATCGCCGGCCCAGCTGGCGGTGGTTGGATCGCCGGCCCAGCTGGCGGTGGTTGGATCGCCGGCCCAGCTGGCGGTGGTTCACTTGCCGGTCCAGCCGGTAGCACCCTCCTGCCGCGGAGAGTCCGCGGCCGACCAGTCCACAGGAGGTGAGTGGTTTTCATGCGTCATTACGAGATGATGATCATCCTCGATCCGCAACTCGACGAGCGCACTGTGGCACCATCACTGGACCAGTTCCTCGGTGTCGTCAAGACGCAGGGCGGCAGCGTCGACAAGGTCGACGTCTGGGGCAAGCGCCGGCTGTCCTACGAGATCAGCAAACGCACCGAGGGCATCTATGCGATTGTCGGCCTCTCCTGTACGCCTGCCACGGTGGCGGAGCTCGACCGGCAGCTCTCGCTGAACGAGTCGATCCTGCGCACCAAGGTGCTGCGACGCGACGCTGGAAGGAAGGTCTGACGTGGCCGGCGAGACCATCATCACGGTGATCGGAAACCTCACCGCTGACCCGGAGCTGCGTTTCACCCCGTCCGGTGCCGCGGTGGCCAACTTCACGGTGGCCTCCACGCCACGGACCTTCGACCGTCAGACGGGCGAGTGGAAGGACGGCGAGGCGCTCTTCCTGCGCTGCAACGTCTGGCGGCAGGCCGCGGAAAATACCGCCGAGTCGCTCACCCGAGGGATGCGGGTGATCGTCAGTGGGCGACTGCGCCAGCGCTCGTTCGAGACTCGCGAGGGAGAGAAGCGCACTGTCGTCGAGATGGAGGTCGACGAGGTCGGCCCCTCGCTGCGCTACGCCACAGCCAAGGTCAACAAGGTGACCCGTCAGGGTGGTGCATCGGGCAACGGTGGCTATGGCGCCTCCGGCTCGTCGGCCGACGACCCGTGGAGCTCGGCCCCGCAGGCCGGTGCGCCGACCGGATCCGGCAGCGGCGCCGCTGGCTACGACGACGAGCCCCCGTTCTGATCACCCGTTCTCGGCGCGACCCTTCCAGGAGTACCTCAATCATGGCCAAACCACCGGTACGTAAACCGAAGAAGAAGGTCTGCATTTTCTGCAAGGACAAGGACACCGCTATCGACTACAAGGACACGGTGTTACTGCGGAAGTACATCTCCGACCGCGGCAAGATCCGTGCCCGCCGGGTTACCGGCAATTGCAGCCAGCATCAGCGAGACGTCGCGGTCGCGGTGAAGAATGCGCGCGAGGTGGCCCTGCTGCCCTACACGTCGACCGCACGCTGAGCCGAGGAAGGGAGCGACCAGGTGAAGATCATCCTTACCGCCGACGTCCCCAATCTCGGCGGGCCCGGCGATCTGGTGCACGTCAAGGACGGGTACGCCCGAAACTACCTGCTGCCCCGCAGCCTGGCCATCCTGGCCACCAGGGGCGCGGAGAAGCAGGTGGCGTCCATCCGCCGGGCCCAGCAGGCCCGGCAGATCCGCGACCTGGATCACGCTCGGGAAGTCGCCGGCGCCCTGTCCGGTCTGGGCACGGTGTCCGTGACCGCCAAGGCCGGCAGGTCCGGCGGGAAACTGTTCGGCTCAGTCACCGTGGCTGACGTCGTCGAGGCGGTCCGCTCATCGGGTGGCCCCGCGTTGGACAAGCGGGCCGTCGACCTCGGCGGGCCGATCAAGTCCACCGGTGCCTACCAGGTGACCGTGCGGCTGCACCCGGAGATCTCGGTGACCCTCCCCCTCGAGGTCACCACCGCCAGCTGAGCCGGCCGCGCTAGCGCAGCAGGTCGACCGCTCTAAGCCCAGAGCTGCCTTCCTCGGCGCACCTTAAAGTCCAGCGCTACGGCTGTAGCGGGATGGCGATACCGCCCACCTCGGTCGGTCCTGCTAGCGCACACTGCCGACACGCCGGGCGGCGGGGCGCCGTCTGGACACGCCGGGTTGAGGTCGGAAGTTTTGCCCACAGCTGCGCACAGGGTCTTGAGCAGCCAAGATGTCGAAAATTTACCAGCCTCTCCCCAGGTTGTCCCCAGCCTTGTTCCGGGTAATAGGTCGTGCCGGGCGCTCCGTCCTCCGCTCGTCCCCAGGCTGTCCCCATGCGCCGCTTGCTCAACCTGTCAGGCCGACCTAACCTCGCCCGGCGCGGCTGGTGGGAACGAGTTGGCGGGCCCACCTGGACGGAAACTGTCGGTGCCATCGGGTAGAACATGCGTTCGACGAAGGTCGGGCAGCCGGGGGAACGGGAGGTACCCAGGGGTGGCATTGGTGGACGACCGCGGCGTGCGGCTCGAGGACAGCGGGCAGTCCTTCGACCGGCAGCCGCCGCAGGACATCACTGCCGAGCAATCAGTGCTCGGGGGGATGCTGTTGTCCAAGGACGCCATTGCCGACGTGGTCGAGGTATTGCGGCCCGGAGACTTCTACCGGCCCGCCCACCAAGCGCTCTTCAACTGTGTGCTCGATCTGTACGGGCGCGGTGAGCCAGCCGATCCGGTCACCGTCTCGGCCGAGTTGGAACGCCGCGGTGAGCTGCTCCGGGTGGGTGGGGCGCCGTACCTGCACACGCTGATCTCGATCGTGCCCACTGCGGCCAATGCCGGGTACTACGCCGAGATCGTCGCCGGGAAGGCGGTGTTGCGGCGTCTGGTGGAGGCCGGCACCAGGATCGTGCAGCTGGGCTATCACGGATCCGACGGCGCCGACGTGGACGAGGTGGTGGACCGCGCGCAGGCCGCGGTCTACGAGGTCACCGAGCGGCGGATGAGCGAGGACTACATCGCGCTCGAGGAACTGCTGCAGCCCACCATGGACGAGATCGACGCGATCGCCTCCCGGGGCGGCGCTTCGGCCGGTGTCCCCACCGGTTTCATGGACCTCGACGCGGTGACCAACGGCTTGCATCCAGGGCAGATGGTGATCATTGCGGCACGTCCGGGGATCGGCAAGGCGCTCGCGCTGGACACCCCCCTGCCTACGCCGACCGGCTGGACGACGATGGGCGACGTTGCTGTCGGCGACCGGTTGCTGGGTGCCGACGGCCACCCCACCACAGTGGTGGCTGCGACCGACGTGATGCGCGGCCGACCCTGCTACGAGGTCGAATTCTCCGACGGCTCGATCGTCGTTGCCGATGGTGAGCACCAATGGCTTACCGAGACCCGCGCATCGCGCCGCTCGGTGCAACAGGCTGCGACTGGTTACAACCGCCACCGTAACCAGCGGACGTTCGCCACGGTGCACACCACCGAGGAGATCGCGGCGACGCTTCGGTGCCGGACCGCTGACCAGCGACTCAATCACTCAGTGGTCAACTGCAAGCCACTCGACCTCACTGACCAGGACCTGCTCATTCCGCCCTACTCGCTCGGTGCGTGGCTTGGTGATGGCTCCAGCCGCGCCGCGAACTTCACCAGCGCCGATCCCGAGATCGCAGTTCACGTCGAAGCCGAGGGATTGGACGTCGGGACCGTCCAGGCGAGGCTGCGCACGCTTGGTCTGCTAGGGAACAAGCACATCCCGTCGATCTACCTGCGTGCCTCGCTTACCCAGCGGCGGGCTCTGCTCGCCGGTTTACTGGATACCGACGGCACAGTGGCGCCCGGGGGATCCGTGCAGTTCACTGTCACCTGCGCCCGGCTCGCGCGCGATGTTCGCGAGCTAGTGGTCAGCATCGGCTATCGGTGTGGGATCTCGACCAGGCAGGTTCGTGGCCGCTCTGAGGAGTCTGCGACGGCGTACACGATCACGTTCAGTACCGACGATGACGTGTTCAAGCTGGAGCGCAAACGGCTGGTTCACAAACAACGCCGGCAGTATTCGCGGGCGAGATCGGGTGCACGTTACATTGTTGACGTGCGGCCGGTTCGGTCCGTTCCAGTTCGCTGCGTGCAGGTCGACAACAGTGACCACCTCTACCTGGCGGGGGAATCGATGATTCCCACGCATAATTCGACACTAGGTCTGGATTTCGCCCGTTCCTGCTCGGTCGCGCACGGCATGACCAGCGTGATCTTCTCACTGGAGATGAGCCGCACCGAGATCGTGATGCGGTTGCTCTCCGCAGAGGCCAGGATCCGGCTGGCGGACATGCGATCCGGTCGGATGAGCGACGATGACTGGACCCGGCTGGCCCGGCGGATGGGCGAGGTCAGCGAGGCTCCGCTGTTCATCGACGACTCGCCGAACATGACCATGATGGAGATCCGGGCCAAGGCCCGGCGGCTCAAGCAGCGTCACGACCTGCGCTTGATCGTCGTGGACTACATGCAGCTGATGACCTCGGGTAAGAAGGTCGAGTCCCGCCAGCAGGAGGTCAGCGAGTTCTCCCGGCACCTCAAGCTGCTGGCCAAGGAGCTGGAAGTCCCGGTGGTCACGATCTCCCAGCTCAACCGTGGTCCCGAGCAGCGCACCGACAAGAAGCCCATGCTGGCCGACCTTCGCGAGTCTGGTTGCCTCACCGCTGGTACCCGGATTCTGCGCGCCGACACCGGCGCCGAGGTCACCCTTGGCGAGCTACTCCGCAGCGGCGAGCGGGATGTCCCGGTGTGGTCTCTGGATGAGCGTCTGCGGCTGGTTGCCC
>JBOHFU010000270.1:0-5407 GCA_050699675.1 Pseudonocardiaceae bacterium | reverse complement strand
GCGCGCGACCTTGCCGTCCTTGTCCGTGCGCTCCACTTCCATCTTGATGGGCCATGCGATAAAATCGGAATACCGCTTGACGATCTCCTTTATCTTCCAGTCGTCCGTGTAATCAAAGAGGTGGTCCTCACTGTCCTCCGGTTTGAGATGCAGGGTCACCTCAGTGCCTTGTGGCGGGTCGTCGACCGACTCGATGGTGTAGGTTCCTTCACCGTTGGATTCCCAGCGGGTGCCTTGACTCTCTCCGGCCCGCCGCGTCAGCAGCGTGACCTTGTCGGCCACCATGAAGCTGGAGTAGAAGCCGACACCAAACTGCCCGATGAGATCCTGCGACACCGCTACATCCTTCGACTCCTTCATCTTTTGCAGGAACTCAACCGTACCGGATTTCGCAATTGTGCCGATGAGATGCACGACGTCATCACGTGACATGCCGATGCCATTGTCCCGCACGGTAAGCGTGCGCTGATCTTTGTCGACCTCGATGTCGATGTGGAGATCGGAAGTATCCACAGGTAGATCCTTGTTGCGGAAAGCTTCCAGCCGCAATTTGTCCAACGCGTCGGAGGCGTTAGAGATGAGCTCTCGCAGAAAAATGTCCTTGTTCGAGTAGATCGAATGGACCATCAATTGCAAGAGCTGGCGCGCCTCTGCCTCGAACTCAAGCGTTTCGACCTGCGTATTCACCGGATTCCTTTCTGGAAGAAATTTTCGACAAATAGTTCGTCTGGAGCCCCCCAGGCTCAACGCCACATCGTGCCGCATCGGAGTAGGCGTGCACCTTCATCGCGCCTTGGGGGGCGACGGCGCGAGCGTGCGCGGCACGTTCGGCGGTGTAGGTGCGTTCCATCTCAGCGAACAAAGCCAGCAGCAGACATGCGATGCGGCCCATGCCCTCTTCGGCGGTGTTGATCGGCAACGGATCGGCCAGTGAACGAACTCCGATGCCGCATTCCGCCATGTCGTGCACGAGCTTGAGAACCTCGCGCAGGTTACGGCCGAGCCGGTCGAGGGTGTGTACCACGATCGTGTCGTGCCGGGTGCTGGTGGCCGGTCCCCATGTGGTGATCGTACCGGAAGTCATCGCCGTAGCATGGTTCCGGAATACATGGTGTGGGAGTAGCCCCGATCAACGCCGGGTCGAACCGGCGCTTTCCTCGTCGTGCTGGTCTGGGATGCCGTCGTCGTCGGTGTCGGCCAGCAGCGGGTCGATCCGGCCCGCCCGGACGGCCTCGAGCTGGGCCGCCAACGCGATCCCGGCGAGCAGGGCGATACCGGTGAGGTTGGCCCACAGCAGCAGTGCCATCACCGCGGTGAGCGGCCCGTAGGTGTCGTCGAAGTTGTCGGCAATGGAGATGTACACCCCGAACAGGACGGAAACGATCAGCCACCCCAGCACGGTCATCCCGGCCCCGGCCGCCAGCCAGGAAAGCCCAGGCTGCCGCCGCCGCGGGGCGTACCGGAACAGCGCGGTCACCGCGGCGAACAGCGCGCCGAGCCCCAGCGGCCACCGCAGCACGTCCCACACGGTCTCGGCCGCGTCGCCCCACCGGTAGACCTGCTCGATCGCCTCCCCGAACGCATCCCCGGCCACGATGGACAGCAGCCCGACGGCCATGGCGACGCCCGCGGTCGCCGTCAGCACCATCGCTCGGCCGTACTTGCGCAGGCTCGGACGATCCCGTTCCGTGCCATAGATGCGGTTGGCACCGCGCTCAAGCTGCGCGAACGCCGAGGTGGCCGCGAGGAAGGCGGTGCCCAACCCGAGGATGACCACCACCTCGCCCCGCTCGCTGCCCTCATCTGCCGCGCCGCCCTCGATGATGACCTGCCGAAGCAGCTCATCACTGCTGCCCGGCGAGATCGCCACCACCGTCCGCGCCACGACCTCGGCGAACGACTCCGCGCCCAGGGCCGACGCGAGGCCCGCCCCAGCGATCACCAGCGGCACCGCCGCCAGTGCGAGCTGCAACGCGAAGGCGCGGGCATGGCTGAACCCGTCGCCGTAGCGAAAGCGGAGGAACGCCGCAACCAAGAGACGACCGAGGTGATAGCGCCGCACGGTGTGCCAGGCGTCGTCGGCGGAGAGCTCCCCGCCGCCGCCCATGAGCTCGGTCTCCGGGACCGGGCGCACCGAACTCACCTCACCACAGTATCCGCATGAGCTGCCATAGGCCGCATCCACCAATCCCCGACAGATGTCGACGGCACGTGAAACCGGCCCCGGCGTCGCAGCCGAATTTTGACCTCTGTCCGGTGGCTCGCACAGAGCCAGGGAGGGATTAGCTCGCGAGGTTGGGGGTGTGCCGGGCGTGTTCCTGGGCGCGGTCCGCACCTCGGCTACCCGCGCTCCGCTGCTGGAAATCTGACGCGTCACGGTTTTCATGTGATCAAATTAGCTGCGTCTGCAGACCTTGCCTGCTGATGCCGCATCCACGGTGCTTACCTTAGGTTCACGCCGCCACATGGTCGTGGAACCATCCGGCAGCGAGCCGTGCCACTTCATCCAGGGCGCCGGGCTCCTCGAACAGGTGAGTTGCTCCCTGGACTACCTCGATCCTGCTCGCCGCGGCCAGCTGCCGGCTGGCATGCCGGTTGAGGTCGAGAACCTGCACGTCCAGGCTTCCGACGATGAGCAACGTCGGCGCCTGCATACGACGCAGGGCAGCGCCGGCGAGATCCGGCCGACCACCCCGCGACACCACGGCCCGGATGGAATGGTCGTGTGCGGCCGCGACCAATGCGGCCGCGGCACCGGTGCTGGCGCCGAACAGACCCACTGGGAGCCCTCGAACGGCGGCTTGTTCCCTGATCTGCGCGATGGCGATGGTCAGCCGACCGGCCAGCAACCCGATGTCGAAACGCAACTGCGCGGTGTGGACATCCACCTGCTCCTCGTCCTCGGTCAACAGGTCCATCAACAGCGTGGCGAAACCGCTTCGCTGCAGGGCGTTAGCCACCGTACGGTTGCGCCTGCTGTGCCGGGAGCTGCCTGAACCGTGCGCGAACACCACGATGCCCACCGCGTCGGCGGGGACCGCGAGGTCGCCGGCCAGCTCACCGGCCCTGGATTCAATGACGACCGGTACCGTCACAATCGTCACCTCCAACCTCGGCCACACCGTCGCCGACCGCGATCGCGACGATCACCACGAATGGGCGCAGCCAGCCGCACCATTCGGCCGGTGATCAGCGACTCGATCACATTGCCCTCCAGCTGCTGCGCTGGCTAGACCGGGCCATCTCTCCATCCTCCGCTCAGTGCTGCACCCCGACAAGCGGACACCGTGCGTTATCGGCGCACGCTGGGATCTGCGCGGGGGCCGGCCGCAAGGGCGGCCCCTACCGCGATCGGTTGGAGTTCTCGGCGAGGTACGGCTCCGGTGGGCATGCTAGTGGGCCTGCTTCTGTCGACGTATCTGCGACGTCGACCCAGGGTGCACGATGCGAAGCGCTACTTTCCGTGGTTGAATGCGGCATGGTGAGTGACTCGGGACGGCGGCCGCTGGCAGCTCGATCCAATCGTCAACTCGAATCGTTGACCTGGGCGCTGGAGCGTTCTCGTCCTTTGAGCGTCGCAGGCAAGGTAGTCAGCAGACCGGTGGCCAAGCTGGTCGGGACCGGTCTGGTGAAAGATCTGCTGAGCGGCACTTGGCTGGGCCATCCGGCGCATCCCCTACTCACCGATGTGCCCATCGGTGCCTGGACCAGCGCGTTGCTGCTGGATCTCATGGGGATCTTCGGTCGCGCCGGCGCCGCCTCTCGACGAGGGGCGGACACGCTGGTGGCTGTGGGCGTAGTCGCGGCCCTGCCCACAACGGCGTCGGGCCTGTCCGACTTATCGGACGAGGTCGAAGACCCGATCCTTGCGGTAGGTGCCGCCCATGCCATCTGCAACGTCGCGGCAGTGGGCCTCTTCACCGCCTCGTATGCCGCGCGTCGCCGACACAAACGGGCCCAGGGCATTGCGCTGTCCGTGATCGGCACCGGCGTGCTCGCCGCCTCGGGATTCCTCGGCGGGCACCTGTCTTACCGCAAGGGTCTGGGCGTCGACCACAACACCTTCGAAGAGCCCATCGGAGACTGGACTGTTGTTCTGGACGCCGCCGAGCTCGCCGATGGAAATCCGCGGCAGGTCACCGTCGCAGGCAATGACGTCCTGCTCTACCGGGCGAAGAGCGCGGTCTATGCGCTGGCTAATCGTTGCAGTCATCGCGGCGGACCGCTCCACGAGGGCAAGATCGAGGGCCAGGAAATCGTCTGCCCGTGGCACTCCAGCCGTTTTCGCATGCAGGACGGATCTGTTGTCCGGGGGCCGGCAGTTGCCCCGCAGCCCTGCTACGAAACGCGGGTTCACCAAGGCAAGATCGAGATAAGGTCGAGGGTCTAATTTTCTTGACCTGGCAGTCGCGTCGTCCACTCTGCCCGAGCTCTCACATTGGGCTCATTTTTGCCGCTCAGGCTGCTGACGGGGTGTGCTCGCGGGGGACTGTCTCGTTCCGTGGCGGTGGGGAAGGCGGGGTGCCGTCACCAAAGGGGTGCCCCCCCAGCGAATCACGGCCGTGTGGGCTGAGCCAGCCGGCCAGATCGGGCCCGGCGGGAACGATGCCGTTCGGGTTGATGTCGCGATGCACTTGATAGTAGTGGCGCTTGATGTGGTCGAAGTCGATGGTGTCGCCGAAGCCGGGCGTCTGGAACAGATCGCGAGCGTAGGCCCACAGCACTGGTATCTCACTGAGTTTTTGCCGGTTGCACTTGAAGTGACCGTGATAGACCGCGTCGAAGCGCACGAGGGTGGTGAACAGCCTGACGTCGGCTTCGGTGATGGTGTCGCCGACGAGGTAGCGCCGGTGCTCGAGGCGGGCTGCCAGCCAGTCGAGCCGGTTGAACAGGCAGTGATAGGCCGTCTCGTAGGCTTCCTGGGTGCCGGCGAAGCCGCAGCGGTACACACCATTGTTGACGTCGGTGAACACCACTCGATTGACGTCGTCGATCTCGGCACGGCGATCTAGGGGGTAGAGTTCGGGGGCGCCAGGTCGGTGATGGGCCCGCCACTCGGTGGACAGGTCGACGGTGATCTGCGAGTAGTCGTTGGTGACGACCTGGCCAGTAGGGATATCGATGATGGCGGGAACCGTGATGCCCCGGTCGTAGCCGGAGAACCGGGCAAAGTAGGCATCCTGGAGCCGCTCGATGTCCAGAACTGGGTCGCGCCCGCCGGGATCGAGGTCGAACGTCCAACTCCGCGCGTCGTGGGTCGGGCCAGCCACCCCCATTGACAGCGGTTCCTCGAGGCCGAGGAGGCGGCGGACGATGATTGCCCGGTTGGCCCACGGACAGGCTCGGCTGACCACTAGGCGATACCGGCCGGGTTCGACCGGAAAGCCGTCCCGCCCGTCGGCGGTGA
>JBOHFU010000269.1:0-5473 GCA_050699675.1 Pseudonocardiaceae bacterium | reverse complement strand
GCGGCGTCGGCGACGGCATGCATGGCGGTTTCGAATGCCTCGTCCGGGTCGGTCCAGCTGGTGCGGGTCCGCGCCTCCCGCATCGCCTTGTCCAGGTAGGCGTGCAGCCGATCCGGCGGCAGCGGCCACGCCCCGACCAGGGTCTGCCAGAGCAGGTGGCCCAGTGCCGGGTCGGGCACGGTGGCACCGGCCGCGTCGGCCAGCCTGGTGAACTCCCGGACAGCGTCCGCCCACAGCGCCGGCAGCTCGGACAGCACCGCCAACCGGGCCCGCACATCACCGGAACGTTTGGTGTCATGCGTGGACAGCGTGGTCATCCCGTGCGGGGCGAGCTCCTCGCGGCGTGCCAAAGCGGTGTGGAAGTCGTCGACGTCGAGTCCGAACCGGGCCGGATCCCCACCCACCTCGTTGAGTGCGATGAACCGGGTCCAGCGGTAGTAGGCGGTGTCCTCCACCCCCTTGGCCATCACCGCGCCGGAGGTCTGCTGGAACCGCACCGCGAGCTCGTCGGCCGGATCCCGCAGCCGGGGCGAGAGCGCCTCCAGCGTCGCGGCTAGGTCGGGACGCCGATCCCGGGCGGCTGCCAGCGCCTGATCCAGATGCTTGACCCCGTCCGGCAGGTAGGACCGGTAGACCGGGAAGTAGGCCAGCGTCTCGGCCAGCGCTGCAGTGACGTCCGAGGCGTTGCTGGTGTCGGGCGCCAGTGCGGCCAGGCGGCGCAGCTCCGAGCCGAGCATGCCGGTGGCCACGTCGAGCTTGCAGTCGTGCACCAGTTGCGTCCAGGTGGTCTGCACACCGGTCAGCGCCGTGTCCAGCGCGGTGAACGCAGCTTCCCCGGCTGGGTCCATGAGGACCCCGTCGACCTCGGCGAGCGCGTCGTAGCCGGTGGTGCCCTCGACCGGCCACGAGCTGGGCAGCTCCTCACCAGGTTCGAGGATCTTCTCCACCACGATCCAGGCGTCCGGGGCGTGCCTGCGCAGCCGGTGCAGGTAGCCCGCGGGATCGGTGAGGCCGTCCGGGTGGTCCACCCGCAGGCCGTCGACGTCGCCCTCGGCGACCCAGCGCAGTATCTCGCCGTGGGTGGCGGCGAAGACCTCGGAGTCCTCCACGCGGACCGCGGCGAGCTCACTCACCGCGAAGAACCGCCGGTAGCCCTGGTCGGCCCGCCAGGAGACCAGCCGGTAGTGCTGTGCCTCGTGCACCCGCTGCGGGTTGCCGACTGTGCCGGGCGCCACCGGGAAGGCGCGCTCGTGGTAGCACAGGCTGACGGACAGATCCGCCCGCGCCTCGGGGGAGTCGGCGAGCACCGGCAGCCGCAGCGGCCAGTCGGTGATGTCGAACCACCGGGCGAACCGCGACGACGGCCCGTTCCGCAGCAGATCCCACCAGGCCGGGTTTGCCCGCGGATCGGCGACCCCGAGGTGGTTGGGCACGATATCCACCACCAGCGCCAGCCCATGTTCGCGAACTGCGGCCACCAGCGCGCGCCGGCCGGGCTCCCCACCGAGCACCTCGGATACCCGGCCAGGATCGGCCACGTCGTAACCGTGCTGGGATCCTGGCATCGCTTGCAGCAGCGGCGAGGCATACACCGCGCCGACACCCAGCGACGCCAGGTAAGGCACCACGGCGGCGGCATCGGCGAAGGTCAGACCCGGACCGAACTGCAGGCGGTAGGTCGAGGCTGGAGGAGGGGTCACGCGGTGCGCTCCAGAACCACCAGTGAGCGCGCGGTGACGGTGATCTTGTCCTTGCCCGCAGCGGTCACACCGCGGGTGCCCGGCGGCTCTGCGGTCGCGGTGTCCAGCACGACGGTCCATTCCTGCCCGTAGCCGTTACCGGGCAGTTGCACACTGGTGTCCTCGTGGTGGACGTTGAAGCAGAGCAGGAAAGAGTTGTCGGTGACGCGCTGGCCACGGGCGTCGGCGTCCGGGATGCCCTCGCCGTTGAGGAACACGGTGAGGCACTGACAGACCTTCACCTCCCAGTCCTGCTCGGTCATCTCCTCCCCGGATTCGGTGAACCACGCGATGTCGCGCAGTTCGTCGCCGCCCCGGATCGGACGGCCGGCGAAGAACCTGCGGCGGCGGAACACCGGGTGCTCGCGGCGCATCGCGATCAGCGCTGCGGTGAACGTGCGCAGCTCCTGGTCGGCTGAGTCCCAGTCCACCCAGGACAGTTCGTTGTCCTGGCAGTACACGTTGTTGTTGCCCTGCTGGGTGCGGCCGAGCTCGTCGCCGTGCAGCAGCATCGGGATGCCCTGGGACAGGAACAGGGTGGCCAGCATGTTGCGCCGCTGCCGGGCCCGCAGGCCCAGCACCTCGGGATCGTCGGTGGGGCCCTCGACCCCGCAGTTCCAGGACCGGTTGTCGTCGGCGCCGTCCCGGCCGTCCTCGCCGTTGGCTTCATTGTGTTTGTCGTTGTAGGAGACCAGATCGGTGAGGGTGAACCCGTCGTGTGCGGTGACGAAGTTGATCGACGCGTAGGGCCGCCTCCCGTCGTCCTGGTAGAGGTCGGACGAGCCGGTGAGCCGGAAGCCGAACTCGCCCAGCGTCCCGGGCTCACCGCGCCAGAAGTCCCGCACCGTATCGCGATACTTACCGTTCCATTCGGTCCACAGTGGGGGGAAGTTGCCCACTTGGTAGCCGCCTGGCCCGACGTCCCAGGGTTCGGCGATCAGCTTCACCTGGCTGATCACCGGGTCCTGCTGAACCAGATCGAAGAACGTGGACAGCCGGTCCACGTCGTAGAACTCGCGGGCCAGCGTGGAGGCGAGGTCGAAGCGGAAGCCGTCGACGTGCATGTCGTTGACCCAGTACCGCAGCGAATCCATGATCAGCTGGAGGGTGTGCGGGTGGCGCACGTTGAGCGAGTTGCCGGTGCCGGTGTAGTCCATGTAATAGCGCGGGTCGTCCTCGACCAGGCGGTAGTAGGCAGGGTTGTCGACACCGCGCATCGACAGCGTCGGTCCCAGGTGGTTGCCCTCGGCGGTGTGGTTGTAGACCACGTCGAGGATCACCTCGATGCCCGCGGTGTGCAGCTCCCGGACCATCGCCTTGAACTGCGAGACCACCTCGTGCGCCCGCGGCCCGACGGTGCCCGCCGCGGCGTAGCCGTTGTGCGGGGAGAGGAACGCGACGGTGTTGTAACCCCAGTAGTTGGCCAGGCCGAGCTCAGCGAGGTGGTGGTCGGTGATGAACTGGTGCACCGGCATCAGCTCTACCGCCGTGACGCCCAGGGTGGTCAAATAGTTGATCATTACTGGATGGGCGAGGCCGGCGTAGGTGCCGCGCATCTCCTGGGGGATCTCCGGGTGGGCGATGGTCAGACCGCGCACATGCGCCTCGTAGATCACCGTCTCGTGATACGGGGTACGCGGGTGCCGGTCCTCGGCCCAGTCGAAGAACGGGTTGATCACCACCGACCTCGGCGCGTGCGCGGCGGAGTCGTCGTCGTTGCGCTGGTCCGGATCGGTGAAGGGGTAGCCGAACACTGCCCCGTCCCAGTCCACTGTGGAGTCCGCTGCGTGGCCGGACACCGCCTTGGCGTAGGGGTCGAGGAGCAGTTTGGCCGGGTTGCACCGTAGCCCGGCGGCGGGATCGTAGCGGCCGTGCGCCCGGTATCCATAGTGCTGACCAGGTCCGACGCCGGGGAGGTAGCCGTGCCAGACGAACCCGTCGACCTCGGGCAGCCGGACCCGGATCTCGGTCGCGTCGGCGTCATCGCTGCTGCCGCTGTCGAACAGGCACAGCTCAACCTTGTCCGCGACCTCGGAGAACAGGGTGAAGTTGGTGCCAGCGCCGTCGTAGCTGGCACCCAGCGGGTAAGCGGCGCCCGGCCACGGCTGGTGGGCGGTCATCAGGCTCCTTCGTCGAGATTCGGTCAGCGGCAGTCAAGGTACCGTGAGTGGCGTTTGGTGCCGGAACACTGTTACGCACTCACGACGGGCTGATCCGCCCGCGGACCTCGCCCAGCCCGATGATGGTGCCCTCAGGACCGGGCGCCGTGGCGGTGATCGAGACCTCGTCGTTGTCGCAGAGGAAACTGCGGGTGCCGCCATCCGGGAGGATCAACGGCTGCGAACCGTTCCAGCTCAGTTCGAGCAGCGAGCCCCATTGGTCCGGCGCCGCCCCGCTGACCGCGCCGGAAGCGAACAGATCACCGGTGCGCAGACACGTGCCGTTGCTGGTCAGGTGTGCCAGCTGCTGCGCCGGCGTCCAGTACATGCCGGCGAACGGCGGGCGGGAGACCAGATGGCCGTTGAGCCGCACCTCCATCGTGAGGTCCAGCCCCCACGGCTCGGTACCGTTGTCGTCCAGATAGGGCAGTGGGTGAGGGTCGCGTACGGGTGGCTGGATCCGCGCGGCAGTCAGCGCATCCAGCGGGACGATCCACGGGGAGACCGAGGTGGCGAAGGACTTGCCGAGCAACGGCCCGAGTGGGACATACTCCCAGGACTGGATATCCCGGGCGGACCAGTCGTTGATCAGGCACAGGCCGAAGACGTGGTCGGCGAAGGCGGTCAGCCCGACCGGCCGGCCTGGGGCCGAGGGCGTGCCGACGACGAAGCCGACCTCGGCCTCGAGATCCAGTGCGGTCGACGGACCGAAGGTGACCGTGCCGTCCGGCAGGCGTCGCTGCCCATGCGGCCGGATCACCGGTGTCCCGGAGATGACGACGGTGCCGGCCCGGCCGTGGTAGCCGACCGGCAGGTGCCGCCAGCTCGGCGGCAGCGGCGGTTGGCCGGGTCGCAGAAGCCGTCCGGCGTTGGTCGCATGCTGCTCGCAGGAGGAGAAGTCGACGTAGTCGGCGATGGTGAACGGCAACCGCATCGTCACGTCGGCCGCGGGTACGAGCAGCGGCGCCAGCACCCGGGCGTGCCGCTCGTCGGTCAGCCAGCGGGTCAGCGCGGCCCGGATCGCGGTCCAGGTCTGGCGCCCGGCGGCCAGGAACGCGTCCAGGTTTCCGCCGCGGAACAGCCTGGCGTTCTCGGGTAACAGCTCCGCACTGGCTGCGGTGAGGTCGAGGATGGCGTCGCCCACCGCCACCCCGACGTGCGATTGCGGCCGGGCGGGGTCGGTGAAGACGCCGTAGGGCAGCGTGTGCAGGCCGAAGGGGTGATCGGCCGCCACGCCGGTCCAACTGGTCATCTGGCTGGGCCCCGGCCCGACCAGCTCCACGGGTACGCCGGGTCCTCGCAGGCAACGCCGCCCTCACCCAGCTCCAGCGGCCGGAAGGTGTCCACCATGACCGCCAGCTCGTCGAAGGACTCCACCCCGAGGCTGCGCTCGATCGCCCCCGGCTGCGGGCCGTGGGTGTGGCCACCGGGATGCAGGGAGATCGAGCCCGGACCGATGCCGCTGCCCTTGCGCGCCTCGTAGTCGCCGCCGCAGTAGAACATGACCTCGTCGGAGTCGACGTTGCAGTGGTAGTAGGGCACCGGTACCGCCAGCGGGTGGTAGTCGACCTTGCG
>JBOHFU010000268.1:3050-5503 GCA_050699675.1 Pseudonocardiaceae bacterium | reverse complement strand
ATCCGCAAGGTCGCGCGCCGCGCTCGCGGCGCGCACTGGATCGCCGTATCCGACCTGCCGGGCATCACTGTCGAGCACCGCGGCGCCCAGGTGCGCGCGCTGGTGCCCTGGCCGGTGGCCGACACTCCGGCAACCGTGACTCGGCTGCAGGTTGGCGGTACCGACGTGCCCCCCGACGATCCGGGCCCACCACCAAGCGGGCTCCCCGTACTCTGGCTCACGCCTGAGCCGGTGATGACCACAGGCAAGGCCGCCGCCCAGGTCGGGCATGCCACCATGCTGCTCGCCGCGCTGCTCGCCGCCGACGGCCAGGCAGCCGAGCTGGACCGCTGGGCGGCTGACGGCTACCGCTGCGCCGTGCGCACCGCCTCGGCGCAACAGTGGGCCGGGCTGGCGGCGGGAGATCGGCCGGACCGGGCCTGGCGGGAGCGCGGGGTACTGGCCGTGCGTGACGCCGGGTTCACCGAGGTCGCCCCCGGCACGGTCACGTGCGCCGCGCAGTGGGCCGCGCGGCTGCGCCCAATGGCGATGGAAGAGACCCGCCGCAGCGCCGAGAACACCCAACTGAGCTATCCCCAAACCCCTACCGCCGAATAGCGCGACCCGCGGTCCGCGACGGTGGCATCCACCGCCGTGGACCGCAGGGAGGTACTGGTGGCAGAGTCGCGCTGGCCTGGCTGAGCACGCACAGCGAGCAGGGCATGCCCTGGCCGGGCGTGACGGTCTCCACCAGGTCGGGGCGCAGTCGCGTCCCACACAGCGCCACCCCGGCCACGTCCGTCTGCGCTCCCGGGTGTGCTGCCACCACATGCACGATGCGCGCGGTTTCCCCGACCACACCCGGGCGGTAACGCACCAGCACCACCGGCCGGTTGCCGGTCACCGCCACAGCACCAGCGGCGCGGTGACCGTTGCCCGCGCTCATCACGGCCCCTCGCGATGCGCCGCGCCACCTGGCGCGTCGGGGAGCAGGCGCAGCAAACGGGTGACAGGCTGACCACCTGATTGTCCGCGAAGCACACATAGAGCGAATCGAGACCCCCGCCCGACGACCTGGCCTTGCTGGTGCAGCCGTGAGGGCAGTAGCCCGCGCGGACCGCTCTCGGCGACCTGCTCGACGTGGCAGAACAAGGAGATGTGGCTGCCCTCGACATCACCCCACCGGTCATCGACTGGGCGCGGTGCTGCAGCGGGCATTGTCGTACCTCCACTTCACGGGGGTGTGGTTGGTGGCCGGCTGGCCGCCGGGAGCTCAGCGTCGGGGGCCGCTGACTCAACCGGCAGCCAGCCGGCGATCTAAGAGCGGGTCTGGGCGGGTACTGGTTGGTCGCGTAAGGAGTTGGCCCGGCGGGTCAACTCCCGCGGTCAGTCACGGGGCTTGCACCTGAATACCGACGCCAGCCGGGTCCGGGCCTGGTTCGCTGGTCAACGACCGCAGCCCCCGGTTCCAGCAATTCTGTGCGAGTTGTTCAGCGAGCACTTCGGCTACCCGGTGCGACCCGAGGCGATCGGCCTCGCCGCCGACCCTGACACCGACGTCGGGCTGAGGTACCGGCCGGATTTGGCAGCTACCGTGGCGGCAGTCGCCGACCTCGGGAGGAATGACGTCCACCGCCGCGATTTCCTGCGCACTGCTCCGTTTGTCGCTGCTGCAGCGGTGGCCCCCAGCCGCGATTGGCTGCTCGCGACTCTGGACGCCACCGTCCCACGTGGTGGGGGCAGGGTCGATCACGAGCAGGTCGCGGCGATCCGTGAGGCGTTCGCCTTCTACCAGGAAGCCGACGTGATGCGTGGCGGGGGTCATGCGCGCCGCGCGCTGGCCCAGTACGTCACCGGCCATGTGCTGCCCCTGGTGCGCGATGTCGACCCCGACACAGACACCGGCGCGAGTTTGTTCGCCGCGGCGAGCGAACAGACCTACCTACTGGGTTGGATGGCCTTCGACGATGGCCGCCAGGCCCTCGCCCAGCGCTACCTTGTTCAGTCCCTGCGGCTGGCCCAGGCATCCAGGGACGCCAAGCTCGGCGCGCACGTGCTAGCCGGAATGAGCGACCAAGCCCGGATGCTGGGCCATCACCAAGAGTCACTGCAGCTGGCGACCGCCGGTCGCCATGGACTCGCCTGTGCCTACAGCCCGGCCTGCGCCGCCGATTTGTGGGCGCTGCAGGCCCGCGCCCACGCCGCGCTCGGCGAATCCCGCGAAGCCGCGCACGCTGTCGTTGCGTCCGAGGCCGCGTTTGAGCAGGTCTACCGAGGGGAGGAGCCTGAATGGGCCCGGTTCATCGACACCGCCTACCTTGCCGGGGAATGGGCCAACGTCTTCGGCGACATCGCCCGACCGGTCGAATCCACCCGATTCGCTCGACTCTCGGCTGCTGAAGCTCGCAACCAGAAACGGGCCCGTCGCGGCGCGCTGAGCCAGGCCGCTCTGGCGCGGGCCGCTCTCACCACCG
>JBOHFU010000268.1:0-2950 GCA_050699675.1 Pseudonocardiaceae bacterium | reverse complement strand
CACTGTTACGCAGTCACAAGCCGTTCGAGCGCCGCTCGCACGACTGTCGAGTCGGCGGTGGGCCAGAACGGGGGTAGTGAGGCGCGCAGGAAACCGCCGTAGCGAGCGGTGGCCAGCCTGGGGTCCAGGATCGCCACCACGCCGCGGTCTTCGGTCGAGCGCAGCAGCCGACCAGCGCCCTGCGCGAGCAGCAGCGCGGCATGCGTCGCGGCCACTGCGAGGAACCCGTTGCCACCACGGGCAGTCACGGCGCGCTGCCGCGCCGAGCTCAGCGGGTCGTCTGGTCGGGGGAACGGGATGCGGTCGACCACCACCAGAGACAGTGACCGGCCGGGCACGTCGACGCCCTGCCACAGCGACAGCGTGCCGAACAGGCAGGTCGGTTCGTCCTGGGCGAACTGCGCCACCAGCAGGCCGGTCGCGTCGTCGCCCTGACACAGGATCGGCAGGTCCAGCCGGGACCGCAGTGCCTCGGCGGCTTGTTTGGCGGCCCGCATCGAGGAGAACAGACCGAGCGTGCGCCCGCCCGCCGCGGTGACCAGCGCGTGGAGTTCGTCGAGGTAGGCCGGGAGTAGCCCGTCGCGGCCAGGTGGGGGCAGGTGCGCGGCGGTGTAGAGGATCCCGGTGCGGCGGAACTCGAAAGGAGAGCCCGCGTCCAGACCGGTCCAGACCGGGCCCTCGTCGTCATCGGCTGGCGGCGGTCGCTCGGTGGCTGTCGCAGCGGTCGTTGCGGCGGTGGGTACTGCGGACTGCTGCTGCGGGGGCAGGCCCCACTGCGCGGCGAGCGCGTCGAACGTCCCACCCAAGGTGAGGGTGGCCGAGGTGAGTACCACCGTGCGCTCGTCGAACAGCCGCTGCCGCAGCAGCCCGGCGACGGACAGCGGGGCCACCCTCAGCACCCGCCCGCGCACGGTCTCCTCGGCCAGCCAGACGACGTCGCGCCGGTCCGCCTCGGGGTCAGGAGACGCAGCGTCCGGGAAGGCAGCGAGCACGCGAGCCGCAGCCGAATGCACCTGCTCCAGCGCGGCCTGCGCCAGGCGGCGACCGGCGGCAGCGTCGGGGTCCTCGCGGCGCTCCCCCCCGTTGCTGCCCAGCGCTGTGGTGCACCGGTGGGCGGTGTCGCGCACCGCGGTGAGCGCCCCAGCCACGCTTGCTCCGAGGGTGTCCCAACGCTGCGCCGGCGCAGCGGCGAGCAGCAGCGCGAGCCCGTCGCCCGCGGCGGCCAGCTCGTCGGCGATCTGCTGGTCGATCAGCCGCCAGCAGCGTCGCGACGCGGTCTCCACCATCGCTGCGGTGAGTTCCTCGGTGGCCGCACTGGTGACCCGGTCGACTAGATCGTGTGCCTCGTCGACGACCACCACGGCGTGCTCGGGCAGCACCTGGTGCTCGCCCATCGCGTCGATCGCGAGCAGCGCATGGTTGGTGACCACCACCTCGGCACGTCCGGCCCGGGCCCGGGCCTGCTCGGCGAAGCAATCCATCCCGACTGGGCAGCGGGACAGGCCCAGACATTCCCGGGCGCTCACCGACACCTGCCGCCAAGCCCGGTCGGTCACGCCGGGCACCAGCTCGTCGCGGTCACCCGTCTTGGTCTGCGCGGACCACTCGTGCAGCCGGGCGATCTGGCGGCCCAGCACCGACGTCGGGGAAGCGGCCGACGCGGCGTCGAACAGGTCCTCGCCCTCGTCGGGAGGGCCGGTGTTCAGCCGGTGCAGGCACAGGTAGTTGCGCCGTCCCTTGAGGATCGCGAAGCTCGGGGCGTTTCCCAGCAGCGGCTCCAGCGCACCGGCTAGCCGGGGCAGGTCGCGGTCTACGAGTTGGCGCTGCAGCGCGATGGTCGCGGTGGAGACGACCACCGTGGTACCCGCGGCGACGGCGTGCCGGATCGCCGGGACCAGATAGGCCAACGATTTGCCGGTGCCGGTGCCGGCCTGCACCGCGAGATGCTCCCCGGTGCGGATCGCCCGGTCGACCGCGTCGGCCATCAGCACCTGGCCCGGCCGGTCGGTTCCACCCACCGCGTGCACCGCCGCAGCGAGCAGCGTCCCGACGTCCGGCGCGGCGACGTTCGGAACCGTGGTGGCGGGGGCGGGCACGGCAGCAGACGCTACCCGCCGGGCGTGGTCAGCTGGCGCCTGCGTGGCGGTGGCCGCGGTCCCCAGGAATCCTGCAGTCCTAGTTCTGATGTGAGGCAAAGACTGTGGGGATAGCGGGTTCGCCGGGGGACAGGCGTAGGCCCTCCCAGGGCAGGCTGGTCAGGGCCGCTGCCACCCGCTCGCGTCCCTCCTGCAGGCTCAGCGGCGAGCCGACCGGCTGCCCTTCGCGCAGCAACGGCACCGGCAGCACCCGGTCGCGCTCCCCGAGCTCTGGTCGCTGACCCCGCTGGAACACCACCTCCTCGACCGCGGTGCCGCTGGGTTTGTACCGGCGCAACGCGCTCTTGGCCCCGCCCCGAGAGACTTTGGATGTGCTGCGCTTGGCCACCGGCTGCCCGTCCACCTCGACCAGCTTGTAGACCAGGCCCGCGGTCGGCACGCCCGATCCGGTCACCACCGAGGTGCCTACTCCGTAGGAGTCCACCGGCTCGGCGCGCAGCGCCGCGATCGAGTACTCGTCCAGATCGCCGGAAACCACGATCTGCACACCCGGTGCGCCCAGCTGATCGAGTTGCGCACGAGCCTGCCGGGCCAGCTCCCCGAGATCCCCCGAGTCGATCCGAACCGATCGCAGCCCCGGACCGGCGACGTCGATCGCGGTAGCGATGCCCCGGGTGATGTCGTAGGTATCCACCAGCAGAGTGGTATCGGTGCCCAGCGCCGCGATCTGCGCGGCGAAGGCGTCCGCCTCGCTGTCGTGCAGCAGGGTGAACGCGTGCGCCGCGGTGCCGGTGGTGGGGATGCCGTAGCGCTGCCCGGCGGCCAGGTTGGACGTCGCGGCGAAGCCGGCCAGG
>JBOHFU010000267.1:0-5508 GCA_050699675.1 Pseudonocardiaceae bacterium | reverse complement strand
TCTCGCACCGGACGATGACGAGCGCCGAGATCGACCACGCCGTCCGCTCGCAGCTAGATGGGCACGGCTCGATCTACGATCTCGACGAAGCCCAGCTCCGCGCACTCGAGCCGGACTTGATCCTCACTCAGGAGCTGTGCGACGTCTGTGCTGTCAGTTACCGGGAGGTCGAGCAGGCCGCGCGGATGTTCTCCACGGACGTCGACGTGGTCTCGCTGGAGCCGAACACGATCACAGACGTTCTCGCCAACATCCGCGCCGTCGGTCAACTGACCGGCACCGACGCGCGGGCCGAAACGCTGGCCGCCGAGTTGGCAGCGCGGCTCGACGCGCTGACCCGTGCACTCGTCGATGTCAAGCACCGCCCGCGAACAATGGTCCTGGAATGGCTGGAGCCACCGTTCGCGCCAGGCCACTGGGTCCCCGAGCAGATCGCGTGTGCCGGCGGTGATCACACGTTCGGCAACGCAGGTGCGCCGTCGCGCACGACGACCGCCGAAGAGATCCGCACCTACGCGCCGGAAGTGATCGTGCTGGCCCCCTGCGGCTACTACGCGGAAGACACCCTGCGTCAGTTGCCGCGGGCGCGGCTGCCGCTGGGCTGGCACGATTTGCCCGCGGTGCGGGAGGACAACGTGTGGGCCGTTGACGCAACCTCGTATTTCAGCCGACCGGGACCCCGCATCGTCGAAGGTGCGGAGATCCTCGCGCACATCATCCACCCGCAGCGCTTCGGCGCACCGGGCAACAACATGGCCATGCGAGTACCGCCGGAGTTAATGAGCGGTTGAGCGTTATGAGAACCCCAGCCGGACGACCCCAGGGATCGTGTAATTGATCGGGATCGGGCGCGTGACGAGCTTGACCACGAGGTCGCGATCTCCCGCGGCCGCGGCTGCCACGTGCAGCTCCAGACGGCAGCGGCTGAGAGACAGCGGCGTGGCGGACCTGACCGTCACGCCGTCACCGGAGACCGAGAGCCGCCCGACCGAGCACAGCGGACGGGGGGATCCTGACGGTGAGACCCAGGGTCCGCGCCGTGAGGCTGCCGTCGACGTATCGGCGCAGCCTCTCCGGGACGGCCGCCCAGTCCCCGCCGATCAGCAGCGGACCGGGGAGAAATCCTTTGGCGTTCAGGAGAGCCTCGCCGTCGACGGAGAAGAGGTAGTCCAGCACCTCCAGCGCCGCCGGGGCGTTGCCGGCGCCCTCGACCGGCGCCATGCTGGGCCTGATCACGCCACCTCTAAACGTCGTGCCCTCAATGTTCGTGAACGACGCCGAGGCGTAGCCGGCCTCGTGCGCAGGATCGCTCAGGTTGACCTCAGGGGGAAGCGACAGGAAGGGCACACCAGCCGAGGACGCGAAGCTGGCGTAGGCGAACACGGCGTCGACCTCGCCGCTGCGGAGCTTGGCGCCGACGTCGCCAGATGCGGGGCCGATCACCTGCGCCGGGTTCAGATCGGCACCCAGGATCTGCTGCTTGAGACCGACCTCACCGCTGAACTTCTCGGCGAGCTGAGCCACGAACAGGGAGTAGTAGCCGCCTGGGTCATCGTTCGGGTTACTGCGGCGAAGCTCGATGCCGGGCTGCTTGAGCGGCTCGTACCAGGGCTGCTCGCCCCGCTGGGCCTTCTCGAACTCCGCAAGGAACCGGCTGTTCGGGCTGTACAACAGCACGAACGCGTTACGCGCGAAGGCCCCGTACCAGCGCACCTTGTTGCCGTTGGCATCGCCGGTCAGCAACTGGTTGACGTTGGCATCGGCGCTGCCGAACAGATTGGCCGGCAGCGAGCCGTCCCTGATCCTGCGGGCGATAGCCAGCGAGTTGCCTCCCTGGCTCGTGATCGCGATCCCACGCGGCGCCAGCGCAGGGGTCAGCCCGGTGCGCACCAGCTCAGTGAGCACCCCGGCGTGACCGATGAGGACATCGCCGGTGGCGGCTGGAGAGCTTGCGCTGGTGTCGGCCGCGATGCCGGCGACTGCCGGGGAACTGCCGAACGCGGGCACGATCGCGACGGCCACCAATACGAGCAGCAGCGCCGCCACGCGACGAAAGCCGACGCGCTCCCACGTGGTCGGCAGCGGACACCGCCGGTCACCGTTGGCTGAGCGTCACCAGTCGCTTTGCACCCGCGACGGCCTCTCGCGGCGCCGAGCGGGAGCACCACCGGCGAGGGCGGCGTCGGTATCACGCAGTTGAGAATCTTCACGCCGGCCACCTCCGCATACACGGATTTCATGTGGGGGCAACGGTGGGTTCGAGGGTGAACAGGACAAGTCCAGCAGTTGAGCAAGGGATTGCGACAAACCTCATAAAATGTAACAAACACTTGTTCGACGACCCGGAAGCCTTGCCCGGCAGCTCACGACGATCATTGGAGTGGACCGGTCACTCTGGTGTCGGGTTAGCCCACTTCTGCAGCTGCGGACCACCGGCTGGCAGGGGCGTGTGGTACTACGCGTCGCGCGGGTTGGCCACCGTTGAGCGACGCACCGTGCGCTGGGCCACCAGCCAGGAGCTGCCGCCGCACCGCTACCGCCCCGCCCACGGCCATCGGGTCGCCCGCCGGCTGCTGCAGGTGCTGGCCCTCATGGCCGAGGGCCGCACCAACACCGCGATCGGCCAGGCCCTGGTCGTGACCCAGGGCGCAGTGGAGAAGCACATCTCGTCGATCTTCAGCAAGCTCGGGCTGCCGCCGTCGGACAACGACCACCGCCGGGTCGTAGCCGTGCTGACCCGGTTGGGCGCCGGCGCCTGAGCAGCGCTGCCCGTGGTCCGCGATGCGGCGCCGACCCGAAACATCCCGAACAGCTCGACCTTCAGCTTCCCAGAACCACCAGGCGGAATGAGCGTTGATCAGGGCGCCTATCGTGTGGGCGGCTCGGCTGAAGCTCGGACACCATCGGGTTCTGGGACTTCGCTTACCAAAGGAGGGGCCTTGAGTGACATCGACGTGCTGGAGACCGTGCTGGCCAAGGACGCGGCGCTACTCGCCGCCGTCAGCCCTGAGCAGTTGAGCGCACCGACGCCCTGTCCGGAGTATGACGTTCAAGCCCTGGTCAACCAGGTGACTCCAGGTGTTCGCGGCGGCGGCTAATGGACGGGCCTTCGAAGGTGACCCCACGTCCTTCGCTAGCACCGACCCCGTGACCGATTTCCAGACAGCTGCGGCCAGGTTGATCGCCGGGTGGCGGGTCGGTGGAGTCGACCGAACGGTCCGCCTGGCCGGGCCCGAGCTACCCGCTCAGATGGTCCTGGCTATGACGCTCATGGAGTACGTGACCCATGGCTGTGACCTGGCGATGGCGACCGGTCAGACGGCGCCCTTCAGCGAGGCTGAGCTTGCCCTCACGCTGGAACGAGCTCGTGCAACGTTGCCCGACCAGTACCGGGGCGAGGGCAAGGCCTTCGGTCCCGCCATCGAGGTGGCCGAAGACGCTCCACTGATAGACCGCCTCCTTGGCTTTATGGGGCAACGGTCCTGATTGCCCGGCAAGGAATGGTCACCAGCGCCGGTAGGCTCGGTGCCAACCCGTCCGGCACCAGCAGTGGTGGCACACGGTAGCCACCCGCCACGAGAACCGCACGCCCACTGGCATGTCGGACGTACTGGCGCGACGATGGCCGGGTGCCCACCAGGCGGGACTATGACACGGACCCCAGCCGTTACCGACTCGGAATGCGGCTCACCGCAGCGCACCGCGCGCCCGAGGCGGACCTGCACACCAGGATCGTGCGGCTGCTCCTCGAAGCCGGCGCCGTGCGGGTGCTCGACATCGGCTGCGGCGACGGGGCGCTTGCTGCCACCGCCGCCGGCAGCCCGTTGCAGGTGATCGGCATCGACGCTGCCGCCGCGATGGTCCGGGCCGCGCACCGGCACGGACCGACGATGCGCGCGGAGGTCACCGCGCTTGCCGTCGCGGACGCCGCCGTCGACGCCGTCGTCGCGGTCAACGTCCTGGATCACCTCGACCGACCCGAGCTCGGACTACGCGAGGCGCGCCGCGTGCTGCGACCCGACGGGCTGTTCGTCGCCGGCACGATCTCCCGCGCCGACTCGCCAGAACTGGCGCCGATCTGGCAGCCGGCCCCGACCCCGTTCGACACCGAAGACGCACCAGGGCTGGTCGCGGCCACCTTCGGGTCAGTCGAGACCCAGCCCTGGGACGCGCCGCTGATCACACTGCCCGACCGGGACGCCGTACGTGACTTCCTGCGCGCGCGTTTCGTGCCGCTCGATGAGGCCGAAAGGTTCGCCGACGCGCTGGCCGACCGCGGCCCGCTGCCGCTGACGTTGACCAAGCGCGGCGCCCTGGTGCTCGCCCGCCACACATCGGGGCACCACGGCGCTGCCACGCGGATACACCGAGGCTGTGAGAGTCGACATGATTCGAGCAGCCCGCCCTGACGATCTCCCGGCGCTTCGCGAGCTGGAGCGTGCCGCCGGCGCGCCGTTCCGAGACCTCGGCATGACCGCGGTGGCAGATGACGAACCGCCATCCATCGCCGACCTCGCCGGCTTTCAGAACAAGGGGCGCGCTTGGATCGTTGCCGACGACGAGGACGAACCCGTGGCGTATCTCCTGCTTGACGTCATCGACGGCAACGCCCATGTCGAGCAGGTCTCCGTGCATCCCGACCACGCCCGGCAAGGTCTCGGCAGGAGGCTTCTGGAGACCGCCGACGCCTGGGCCGCACAGCACGGCCTGCCAGCGCTGACGCTCACCACCTACCGGGATGTTCCCTGGAACGCTCCTTACTACGAACGCCTGGGGTTTCGAGTCTTGACCGAGGCCCAGATGACCGCTGGACTTCGCAGCATCCGAGCGCACGAAGCGGCCCGCGGGCTAGCACTGTGGCCCCGCGTCACCATGGGGCGCACCACTTCCGTGACCGAATAAACGGCGATGCCGTCCCCAGTAGCGCAAACCCCCGAACGCACCCAATGCGCCGAACTCGATCGTGTTCGGCGAGGGCGGCAGCCGGGGTCGTTGCAGCTTAAGATGTCCGTGGTCGCCATCAGCGCGCTACGCAGGAACTCCTTTTGTCCGAAAAGGGAGAAATCTCATGGGCAATCATCGGGTGCGCCCGCTTAGGAGGGCGATCGGTTCGCTCATCCTGGCCACCGGGAGCGTGCTGCTACCGGTGAGTGCAGCATCCGCGGCACCGATGCCGCAGGCCACACCGGTGACGACGCAGGCCACCACGGTGCTGATCAGATCCCCTGACGAGGAGTTGGCGCCCACTCGCGACGCCAGCCATGCGCTGGCAGCCAAAGGCGCCCTGCAGAACTACCACGTCGAGCAGGACCGGCGCCTTGATAACGGGCAGTTCGTCCGGGCGGGGAGCCTTACCGGCAGAGGCGAGCTGACCATCGACAACGGTGGCGACCAAGATGCGGTGGTCTCGCTGGCGATGAACAAGAGCCCGGCGTTCTCCGTCTACGTTCGAAACGGCTCGAAGTACACGGTGAAAGGGATCCGGGACGGTACGTACGAAATTTTCTT
>JBOHFU010000266.1:0-5512 GCA_050699675.1 Pseudonocardiaceae bacterium | reverse complement strand
GTACCAGCTGGTCCAACCACGGGTAGCGCAGCCGGTAACGCTCGAGCAGACCGGGCTTGGCGTCCGTCTGCTGTGGACCTGTCCCCCGCATACCCTGCCACGGTAGTCGGGAAATGCGGATTCAGCCCGCTGGCGGCAGGAAGCCCACCCGGTTGTACACCACCCGCACGGTCCGGGCGGCAACCTCACGGGCCCGCTCGGCGCCCCGGGCCAGCAGCTTGTCCAGCTCGGCCGGGTCATCGGTGTAGCCGGCCACCTGCTGGCGCAGCGGGGTGACGAAGCCGGCGAGCGCCTCGGCGACGTCAGACTTCAGCGCGCCGTACCCCTGGCCTGCGTAAGCCGCGACGAGATCGTCGACGGTACGCCCGGACAACGCCGAGTAGATCACCAACAGGTTCGAGACGCCGGCCTTGGCGACTGGGTCGTAGTGGATCTCCCGTCCGGTGTCGGTGACCGCCGAGCGGATCTTGCGGGCGGACACCTTCGGGTCATCGAGCAGGTCGATCACGCCGGCCGGCGAGGACGTCGACTTGCTCATCTTCGCCGTCGGTTCGGCCAGGTCGTAGATCTTTTCCGCGCCCTTGACGATGTGCGCCGCCGGCACCGTGAACGCCGGGCCGTAGCGGGAGTTGAAACGCTGGGCGAGGTCCCGGGTGAGCTCGATGTGCTGGCGCTGGTCCTCGCCCACCGGCACCCGGTCGGCCTGGTAGAGCAGGATGTCGGCGGCCTGCAGGATCGGGTAGGTGAACAGCCCGACCCCGACCCGGTCACCGCCATGCTTGGCTGACTTGTCCTTGAACTGTGTCATCCGGGCGGCCTCACCGAAGCCGGTGAGGCATTCCAGCACCCAGGACAGCTGGGTGTGCTCGGGCACCTGGCTCTGCACGAAGACCGTGGAGCGATCCGGGTCCACGCCCAGCGCGAGCAGCTGCGCCGCAGCCAGCCGGGTTCGGCGGCGCAGCTGTTCGGGATCCTGCTCGATGGTGATCGCATGCAGATCGACTACGCAGTAGAACGCTTCGTGGTCGGACTGCAGCGCCACCCACTGCCGGACTGCGCCGAGGTAGTTGCCGAGGTGGAAGGAGTCCGCAGTGGGCTGGATCCCGGACAGTACCCGGGGGCGGCGATCGGTGACAGGATCGGTGGCAGGAGACGGCATGCCGCGATTGTTGCAGCCGGGGCCTGACGGTCAGCCGACCGGTGAGCTGCAGTTGCTGCCCGACGTCGGCTCGAGGTATTGCTGCGCGGCCCAGCGGCCGGGTCCGAGCTGCCGGTAGCCGTTGCGGATCGTCGGGTCGGCGGAGACCACCTCTCCCTCGGCGAGTGTGTCCACGACGGGATCACTGCTGCCGGGACCGGACCGCACGTTGAGGGCATCGGTAACCCTCATCGTGCACGGCCGCGACCCGTCGGTTTCCCTTTCCTGCCCAGTGCTCAGCACGATCACAGCCAGCACCACGGCCGCCCCCACGATCCACCGCCACCGCTTCGAAAGCTTTCCAGCCACGGCCCACTCTCCGCCGTCCGTCCAGTGCTCAAGGTCAGTGCATGGCCTGCCGCAACCCCCCGTCAAGTTCGTCGAGGAAAGCCTCGGTGGTCAGGAACGGAGTGTCCGGGCTGACCAGCAGCGCCAGGTCCTTGGTCATCTTGCCACTCTCGACGGTGTCGATGCAGACCCGCTCCAGGGTCTCGGCGAACCGGGTGACCTCCGGGGTGCCGTCCAGCGTGCCCCGGTGCCGGAGACCTCCGGTCCACGCGAAGATCGACGCGATCGGGTTGGTCGAGGTGGGCTTACCCTGCTGGTGCTGCCGGAAATGCCGGGTAACAGTACCGTGCGCGGCCTCCGCCTCGACGATCCGGCCATCCGGGGTCATCAGCACGCTCGTCATCAGGCCCAGCGAGCCGAAGCCCTGCGCGACGGTGTCGGACTGCACATCGCCGTCGTAGTTCTTGCAGGCCCAGACATAGCCGCCAGACCACTTCAGTGCGGCGGCCACCATGTCGTCGATCAACCGGTGCTCGTAACTGAGGCCGTGCTCCTCGAACTCGGCCTTGAACTCCGACTCGTAGATCTCGGCGAACACGTCTTTGAACATGCCGTCGTAGGCCTTGAGGATCGTGTTCTTGGTCGAAAGGTACACCGGGTAGCCGCGGGTCAGGCCGTAGCGAAACGAGGCCCGGGCGAAGTCCTCGATGGACTTGCGGTAGTTGAACATCCCGAGCGCGACACCGCCCCCTTCCGGAAACTTGGCCACCTCGATCTGCAGCGGCTCACGGTCGTCGTCGGGGGTGTAGGTGATCGTCACGGTGCCCGGCCCGGGGACCGTGAAGTCGCTGGCCTTGTACTGGTCACCGTGCGCGTGGCGGCCGATGACGATCGGTTTGGTCCAGTGCGGCACCAGGCGAGGAACATTCGAGCAGACGATCGGTTCGCGGAAGATCACACCGCCGAGGATGTTGCGGATCGTGCCGTTGGGCGAGAGCCACATCTTCTTCAGGCCGAACTCCTCGACCCGCGCCTCGTCGGGGGTGATGGTGGCACACTTGACGCCCACCCCGTGCTTGGCGATCGCGTGTGCGGCATCGACGGTGACCTGGTCATCGGTGGCGTCCCGGTGCTCGATGCTGAGGTCGTAGTAGTCCACGGTGAGGTCGAGATAGGGGTGGATCAGCCGATTCTTGATGAACTGCCAGATGATCCGGGTCATCTCGTCGCCGTCGAGCTCGACCACGGTGCCTGTTACTTTGATCTTGCCCACCGGTCGGGCACTCCTCTCGACTCACCCCTCAACGGGACAAGCGTACCCAGCAAGATCTCGGCTAACGTGATCTGGCGTGCTCGCCTGCTACCTCCGGCTGATCGGCGCCGGTTTCCGGCGGTACTCGACCTACTGGCAGGCGGTGGTCGCGGGGCTGGCCACCAACATCGTCTTCGGCTTCATGCGGTGCGCGGTGCTGCTCACCGTGTTCGCCGGCAGCGCCCAGGTCGCCGGTTACAACCCGTCCCGCACGGTCACCTTCGTCTGGATCGGCCAGGGGCTGATCGCGGTAGTGGCGATCTGGGGCAACAGTGACTTCGGGGAGCGGGTGCGCAGCGGCGACATCGCCATCGACCTGCTCCGACCGGTGGACCTGCAGGCGGCCTTGCTGGCCGAGGATCTGGGCCGGGCCGGCTTCGCGCTGCTGACCCGGTTCACTGGTCCGCTGCTGATCGGGTTGGCCTTCTTCGACCTGACGCTACCCAGCTCGGTTCTCTGCTGGGCGGCGTTCGGTGTCAGCGTGCTGCTGGCCATCCTGGTCAGCTTCGCGATCCGGTTCCTGCTGAACCTGCTGGCGTTCTGGCTGCTGGACTGGCGTGGGCTGCTCGCCTTACACGCCGCGATCGGCGGCGTGCTGGCCGGGCTGGTGATCCCGATCGCGTTCTTCCCCGGATGGGCCAGGACGGTGATCTGGTCGACGCCGTTCCCAGCGATCCTGCAGGCGCCGATCGACATCGCCATCGGCACGGGTACGGCGCTGCTCCTGCTGGCCCACCAGCTGGCCTGGGCGGTCGCGCTGCTCGCGGTGGGACGGCTGGTACTGGCCAGGGCGGTACGGACGCTGGTGATCCAAGGTGGGTGAGCGCCTGGCGGTCTACCGCAGCCTGGTGGCCGCGTCGGTACGCAGCCAGCTGGCCTACCCGGCTTCGTTCGCGCTGCAGTGCAGCGCGCAGGCGCTGGTGCAGCTCCAGGACATGGTGGTCATCCTGGTGCTGTTCTCCCGGGTCGCCGAGATGGGCGGGTTCACCCGGCAGGAGGCGCTGTTGATCTTCGGCCTGGCCGGGATCTCCTTCGGGCTGGCCGACATGCTGGTCGGCCAGTTGGACAAAGTCGGTCAGCTGGTCCGCACCGGGACGCTGGACGCACTGCTGCTGCGGCCCCTGCCCGCCATAACCCAGATCTGCGTGTCCGACTTCGCCCTGCGCCGGCTCGGCAAGGTCGGCACCGCGCTCGCCGTGCTCGGCTACGTGCTGGCCACCTCGGATATCTCCTGGACACCACTGCGGGTGACCGTGCTGCTGATCACCCCGCTGACCGGGCTGGTGCTGCTCGGCGCGATCTGGGTGGCGGCCAGCGCGACCACGTTCTGGCTGGTGGAAGGCTCCGAGCTGCCCAACGCCGTGACCTACGGCTCCGGGATGTTCACCTCCTACCCGGTGTCGATCTTCTCCGGATGGCTGCTGCGGCTGATGGCGTTCGCGGTGCCCGGGGCGTTCGTCGCCTACTACCCGGCGCTGGCGATCCTCGGCAAACCGGACCCGCTCGGGCTGGCGCCGGTGTTGCAGTACAGCGCGCCGCTGGTGGCGGTGCTCGCAGCCGGCGTTGCCGCGCTGGCCTGGCGGGCCGGTCTGCGCCACTACGTCGGCACCGGATCGTGACGATGAGTGCGCTGATCGAGCTCGACGGGCTGCGCCGGGAGTTCCGGCGCAGGCGCGGGGTTCGGCTGGCCGCGGTGGACGGGGTGACGCTGACCGTCGCGCCAGGCGAGGCAGTCGGCCTGCTCGGACCGAACGGGGCCGGCAAGTCGACAACGATCAAGATGCTGACCGGGATCCTGGTGCCCACCGCGGGCCGGGTCCGGGTGTGCGGGCTTGATCCCGTCCGGCAGCGGCGTGAGCTGGCTCGGCGGATCGGTGTGGTGTTCGGGCAGCGCAGCCAGCTGTGGTGGGACCTGCCGCTGGCCGAGAGCTTCGCGCTACTCCGGACGATCCACCGAGTGCCGCTTGCCGACCATGCCCGGCGTCTCGACGAGTGCGTCGAGCTGCTGGAGCTGGCACCGTTCCTGGCCACCCCGGTGCGGCAGCTCTCGCTGGGCCAGCGAATGCGGGGCGAGGTCACCGCGGCGCTGCTGCACTCACCGAAACTGCTGGTGCTGGACGAGCCGACGGTGGGCCTGGACCTGATCAGCAAGGAGCGGCTGCGGGTGTTCCTGGCCCGCGCCAACGCCGTCGACGGCGTCACCCTACTGCTCACCACGCACGACCTGCCGGATATCGAGCGGCTCTGCCGGCGGCTGGTGGTGATCGACCGCGGGCGGGTGCTGGTGGACGGATCACTGGACGAGCTGCGCCGCCGCTTCGGCGGGGCGCGGCGGCTGGTGGTGGACCTAGAGGAGCCTCACGGACCACTCGTTGGGTTGCCCGGCGTCCTCGACGTCACAGTCGAGGCGAACGGGCTGCGCCAGCAGCTGGCCTTCTCCGCCGAGCAGACCAGCGCCGCGCAGCTGATCGCCGCCGTGGTCGCCCAGGTCGCAGTGCGCGACCTGCAGGTGGTCGAACCGTCCATAGAGGACGTCGTGCGGACGCTCTACACCAGCTGACCGCCGGAGCGGGGCCGGGTGTGGGGCTAGTAGTACGTGGTCACCTCCGCGAGGACGTCGATCCGGTCGAGGAGGTATGCGGCGCGGGCGCGGGTGTCTCCGAACATGTCTAAGGCGGCGATTTGGTCGGCGGCGTACCACGCGAACGGCAGTT
>JBOHFU010000265.1:0-5516 GCA_050699675.1 Pseudonocardiaceae bacterium | reverse complement strand
GGCGCCGGGGCGTGGTGCAGGCTCTCGCCGGTGGGCTGGCCGATCCGGATGCAGTTGCCGCCGGGGTCGGTCATCAGGAACTGGCGGACGCCGTAGGAGGTGTCCTTGATCTGGCCGATCCGCGGGACGCCACGAGTGGGAACCTTGCCGAGCGCTTGCTTGAGACCGTCGCGGAAGACCGCGTACAGCTCGTCGACCCGGTCCGTCACGACGTAGCAGGTGCTCATCGAGGCGGCCGGGTCGACGGATTTCAGCCCGAAGAACTGCAGGTCGATATCGCCGTACTGCAGCGAGGCGTAGGGATTGGGGCGCGTCTGCAGATGGGTCACCTCGAAGCCGAGGGCCTGGTAGAAGGCCACTACTTCGGGGATCGCGGGGCACGGGAGGATCGGGATCGTCTTCTCGCCCATGCCGCCCAACGTAGACACGCCAGTCCCAGGCTGGCGAGGGGCGCCAACCTCGGTTGGGCGACTTGACACGAGCACCGAGTAACCGCATAGTCATACTCAAGCTTGTGTACTCGGTGACTAGCTCGCATACTGAAGTCCTCTGCTACCTGACTTGGCCGGACAGAGGGAGCCAATCACGATGTTCGATGACGGCGTTCTCGCGTATGGAGCCAGCTCGCCCGACGTGGCGCACGAGGGTCTGACCGGCGGCGCGGCATGAACCTCGATGAGCTGAAGGCCGAGTTCGACCGGATGGAGCGGGAGGCGTTCCGGCTGCAGCAGCACCAGAGCTACGCGGGCGTGCCGGGTCCGGAGTGGAAGGCATGGCAGGCGGGCCAGCCGCTGCCAGCGATCACTCCGGAGAGTCACCCGTTTCTGAAGAAGGTCGCGGGATATACGGCCGCCGGGCGGCGGGTGTATGACGTGCACATCGTCGAGTGGCCGCTCGCCGAGTACACACGGTATGCCCTCGCTGTCATCCCGATGAGTGCGTGGGACGGTTCGGAGGTTTTCATGGTCGACCGGGATACCCACCCCGACCTGGCCACGCTGACCGAGGACTTCTGGATGTTCGACGAGCAGCGGATTGCGGTGATGCGCTATGACGAGCAGGAACGGTTCGTGGAGGCGGCGGAGCCGCCCGAACCGATCGAGAACTACATCGCCCGCCGTGACCTGGCCATGAAGTACGCCGTGTCGTTCGAGCAGTGGATGTCCGAGCACCGGCACCGGCTAGCAGATTGACCGGCCGACCCCGAACGACTCGCCGGAAGGACAGGGAGTCCTGGCATGACTTTCGACGAGCCGAGAGCCGTATTCGGGGGCACGTTGAGCACGAGGCCGACCATGCCTGGCCGATCTCGCCGAAGACCTGACTACCGAGCTTCGGTGGTACCTAATCATACCAAGTCTTGCCTGTGTGGCGCATAGTCTGAATACTGAAGTCCCCCGCCGCCTGAGGTGGCCGACTGGAGGAGCCAACCACCGTGCCCGACTACGAAGTGCTCGCGTCCTCTTGCTACCCGGACGACAGTTGCCCGAAGGTTGCTCAGCGAGTGCCAGGGATGCTCGCGATCGTCGGTGATCCGATCACAGACCCGGCGGAGTTGGTCGCGCTCGGCGTCAGCCCCAGCGAGGCTGCCGTGCAGATTACTGAGGTGCTCTACCGGGCGGGTCATGTTGGCCTGGAGGGACGGACGGCGTGACTGTCGTCGACATGAAGGCCGCGTTCGACGGGATCCAGCGGGAGGCATTCCGGCTGGAGCAACTCCAGAGCTACGGTGGTGTGCCCGGTCCGGAGTGGGAAGCATGGAAGGCTGGCAAGCCGTTCCCGGTGATCACACCCGAGAACAACCCCTGGTTGAAACGAGTGGCGAGGCATATCGCAGCTGGGCGACGGGTGTACCAGGTCAGCATCATCGAATGGCCATTGACCGACTACCGGCGGTACGAGCTCGCCGGGTGGCCGATGGCGGCAGCAGTCGGCGCGGAATACTACTTGGTGGACCGGGATGCCCACCTCGACCTGGCGGAACTCACCGTGGACTTCTGGATGTACGACGAGCAGCGCGTTGCAGTGATGCGCTACGACGAGCAGGAGCGGTTCGTCGGCGCGGAGGACCCCATCGATTCGATCAAGACCTATATCGCCCGGCGCGACTTGGCGATGAAGTACGCCGTACCGCTTGAGCAGTGGATGTCCGAGCACCAGGACCGGCTGTCTGATTGACCGCTGAGCACGACGATTCCCCGATCGAGCCCGGCGAACAACGCCGCAGGCTCGGCGAGGTGCTGCTCCGGTTGCGCGAGGGCACCGGCCTGAATCAGACCGACTTCGGTGGCCGGGCTGGGATGAACCAGTCCAAGGTGTCCCGGCTGGAGACTGGCCGCCAGGTGCCTACGGTGGCCGAGGCAGACGCGTGGGCGCGCGCCGCTGGGGCCAGCGACGAGGCTCAAGACCAGCTGCGCGAGCGGGTCGAGTCGGCGCTCGCTGAGAGCTCCAACTGGGTCGAAGACGTTCGTCGCCGTGGATCGTCGGCGATGCAGGGGCGGATCGCCCATGAGGAGCGTACTGCCAGCATCGTCCGGACCTTCCTGACGCGGATCGTGCCCGGTCTGCTGCAGACCGCCGAGTACACCCGCAGACAGGCCACGATCGCGGCCGACTTCCAGCCCATACTGTCCCGCGACCGCAAGGCCGCGCTCGCCGCGTGGGCGGAGCGCCAGCTGATCCTTCATGAGCCGGGACACCGGTTCGATTTCGTGGTGACCGAGGCCGCGTTGCGTTGGCGGCCCGGCCCCGATGACAACCCGCGGATGTTGGCCGCCCAGATGCACCACGTCGCCTCGCTCAGCACGCTGGAGAACGTCCGCTTCGGCGTTATCCCATGGAAGCGCGTCCAGCGGGTCCCGCCGAGAGGCGACTTCATCGTCTACGGCGAGCCGGGCGTCGACGAGGACGTCCACGTCGCTCTCTACACCGCCACCCGCGAGTTGCAGATCCGGGACCAGACTGAGGTCGCGATCTACCTGGAGCTGTGGGGGAAGCTCTGCGAGGACGCGGTGTTCGACGAGGACGCCCGCGACCTGCTGCGCTCGCTGGCCCAGGAGTTCCTCGCCGAGTAGGCCGGAGACACATCGGCTTGACGGGATTCCACGGTAGGTGCATAGTCATTGTCTGACCGGGACGTCGATGCATAGATGCGACTAGGCGGCGTCCGTCACAAGCTGCGGCGGGGCCGGGTGAACCCCCGTGCCCCGGCTCCGCCGCCACCACAGGGAGGGCGATGATGGCCGCACCGACGAGGATCGACCGCACGGCGGTCGCGGCGAGGACCGAGTCGGGCCAGTTGTGCACGGTGACGGTGCAGCGCGATCCCCTCGGCCAGCATTTGCTGCGCTACGAGGGCAGCGAGGCCACCACCGCGGAACTCACGCCGGAGGTCATCGAACTGCTCATCGTCGCTCTGTCCGTGCGCGGCCGATCGGCGATTCCGGCCAGGAGCCCGCATGGCGGTGCCTGCACGCTGGTGGTGATCGGGCACCAGGACGGTCGGGCCCGCCTGTACTTCCACGGCTGCACCGCCACGAGTGCGGTGCTGGACCCCACTGCCAGAGAGAAACTGCTGGTGGCAGTGGAATCGCTCAACAACCACGGCGTGCATGAGAGCCGGATACACCGTGCATGAGAGCCGGACACGCCAGCTCGGCGAGCGCCTGTGTCAGGGCGCCCAGAGGGAGCAGATCGGCACCGCGTACACCTCGTCGTCGAGCTGGTAATGGTGGGGTCCAGCGTGCAGCACCAAGGCGGCCAGCACCCGGTCGCCGAGTCGCTCGCGGAGCCAGATCAGGTGGCGGGCGTCGGTCCGGGAGGGTGCGCTCGCCGCCTCGACCTCGATCGCGATGATCCGGCCATCGGCGAGCTCGACGATGAGGTCCACCTCGTGCCGTCCGTCCTGCTGACGCAGGTGGTACAGCCGTGGCGATCGGTCGGACACCGCGAGTTCCGGGCGCAGCTGGGCGACGACGAAGCTGTCGAGCAGCCGACCGAGCAGGTCCGGGTCGCGGAGCACGGACGCGGCATCGACACCGACGAGCGGTCCGAGCAGTGCCGGCTCAACGAGATGGCGCTTGGGCGTGCCGGTCAGCCGGGAGAGCCGGTTGGTGCTCCACGCCGGCAACGGATCGACGACGAGCAGGGCCGTCAGCAGCCGGTCGTAGCCAACGGCGGTGAGCCGGTTCACCTCCGCAGCGTCGTAGAGCGTCTTGTGCATGACGGTGCCGGCTGTGTTCGCCGCGCAGGCCTGCAGGTAGCGGCGGATCCGCACCGGATCCCGGCCGCCGTCGACCAACGCACCGTCGCGCGCCACGATCTGGTCGACGTAGCTGTCCAGCCAGCGCCGTCGAAGGTCGCGGTCGGGCTGCAACGCGGCGTCCGGGAAGCCGCCCCGGAGCGCGGCCTCGGCGTACCCGGCAAGGTCTGGCGGATCGGGGTTCCTGCCCAGCGCGTGCACCCCGTCGGCGGCGATCCGGTCGATCACTGAGGGGTCGTACGGGTTGCCGACGAGTTCGCGCTGGGACAGGCCCCACATCTGGACGCGTACCGCGCGTCCGGTGGCCGGCCATCCCGCGGCGGTGAGGTCCGCCCGCGTGGATCCGGTGATCACGAAGCGCTGGGAGGCTGGTTCGTCGTCCACCGCTCGCTTGATCGCGCCGAGCACCTCGGGCACTAGCTGCCACTCGTCGACCAGGAGCGGAGTACGGCGGATCCGCAGGGCCAGGTCGGGGTCGGCACGCGCCGTCGCCGCGTCGGCGGGGCGATCGAGCCGTAGCTCATCGGCGGCGTAGCGGCGGGCAGTGGTGGTCTTTCCGCTGGCACGGGGCCCGACCACCAGCACGGCGGGCAAGCCGGCGAGTAACCGTTCCAAGAGCGGGTCGACCAGGCGCGGGACGTATACCATGGCGCTAGGCTATCGTTTTCACACGCCTGCTGCTATCGTTTTCACACGTTGATCGCTACGCCTCTCACGCATGAAAGGCTGGCGCTCTCACCCCGACGATCGCGTTCTTTGCGCCGTGGAGTTCGACGCCGGCTGCTTCGTCGAGCAGCCGCGCGGCCAGTTCCCCGTCGCCCAGCGTCTTCTCGCCCATGGTGCCCGACGTGGCGACGGAGCTCGACGAGCGGGCTTCGCAGCCAGCTCGCGTCTCTATAATGTCGTTATGTGCCGCAACATCCGCCCGCTGTACAACTTCGACCCGCCTGCGACACAGGACGAGGTGCGCAGCGCGGCACTGCAGTACGTGCGGAAGATCAGCGGGTACACGAAGCCGTCGCGGAGCAACGCGGAGGCGTTCGACAGGGCAGTCGATGCGATCGCTGACGCCTCGATGCGATTGCTCAACGAGCTGGTGACGGCTGCGCCGCCGAAGGATCGAGAGGTCGAAGCCGCCAAAGCCCGCGAGCGGTTCGCCGCCCGCTCCGCATGAACTCGACACGCCCGACGTGTGGAAAGGCCGGAACGTCCGTCCCGTCGAGTTCACGGCAGTGGCCGACCCGCCGCCGGCCTC
>JBOHFU010000264.1:0-5519 GCA_050699675.1 Pseudonocardiaceae bacterium | reverse complement strand
GGGCTGACCTCGGTGCCGCAACGCCCGCTAGAAGGGCGGTGGCTCGTGAGGGTCTGGCGGTTCGGCGAGTGGTGGGGGCTTTGGCTGGGGTGGTGGTCGTTCCAGGATTGGGTTGTCCTCGTCGGGGGTGAGGGCCGACGGGTAGTCGGGGTGGGTGGGCCTGGGTCGAGGTTCGGGCAGGTCATCGGTGATCGGTGGGGGTTGAGTGTGGTATATCCGGCCTAACGGGCTGGTCCAGGTGAAGTGACCAGGTTCGCTCTGGTGCAGCCGCCACCGGCCGACGTGCTTGAGCCGATGATCATGTCGGCACAGCGGCCCGGAGTTCACCTCGGTGGTCGGCCCGCCGTGGATGTAGTCCACGGTGTGGTCGAGGTCGGCGCTGCGGGCTGGGTAGCGGCATCCCTGGTACACACACGATCGATCCCGGATCTGGACATGGCGGCGCAGCGCCGCCCCGGCGAACCGAGCGGTCGGGTCCTGCGCGGCCGGGCCACCCTGGCCGCCCTGGGTGTAGCGGGTGTACTGGGCGGCGATGTCGGCCACCACCCCGGCCCACGCACCGCAGGCCTCCAGGTCCGCGGCGAGCTCGGTGAGCAGGGCAGCCGGTAGCTGCAGCTCGACGATCCCACCCTGGCACGGCGGCAGCTCACCGGCGGCGCCTGCGGTGCTGTGGGGTCGGCGGCGGGTGATCCCGGCGAGGAGTAGCTGGCCGGCCGGGTCGGTGAGGGCGTAGCGCCATTCCGCAGCGCGTTGGGCGGCCACTATGGTGTGGGCGATCTCCGCGGTGATCGGACCCCACCCGGGTACTTCGCCGGGGTGCCGGTCCCGGCCGAGCAGGGTCGGCAACCCCACTCGCACCTCCACCCCCACCCGCCGGGCTGGCTGCGCGATGCTGGTCCCGTCTGCGACGGGCACCCCATCCGCGCCAGTTCCCGCGCCGTCACCATCAGCGGCGGCCCGGTCGGCTGGGGTGTCGCCGACCGGCATGCTGTCGGCGGGAGCACCGTCATCGCCGCCGGCTGGCGGGTCGATCGGATGGTCGGGATCGTCAGGGTCAGCGCCATCACCGGGGTTGCGGGCGGCGCGGGTGAGCAGATCGGCGATGATCTGATCACGATTCAGATGCCGCCAACGACCATCCAACAGACCCAGATAGATATCCGCCCGGAGCGGACCGATCCGACCGGGATGCCCAGCGCGCTTGGCCGCCCGGGCGAGTTCCTCGACGTGCGCGCACGCGGCGGCAGCCTCGTCCACCGCCAACCCGGACCCGGTGACCGTGGCGGTGCCATCCTCGTTCAGATAGCCGATGACGTTGCGCCGGCGCACCGCGGTCGCGTACCGCCGGGCGGCCCAGTTCGGATCCAGCGCGATCACCAGCTTCTTAATCCGCGCTGCCAGCTCACCCGTGGTGAGCCCGGCGGCGCGGGGCAGCAGCCGCGCGAATACCACCTCGGCCTGCTCGGCGGTCACATCAGCGCACAAATCCGCGAACACCCACGCCTTGCTCCGGCAAATCCGACCCGTCTCCAACGCGGCAAACACCGCAGGCATCCGCAACACCAGAGTCTCAGCGAAATCATGTTCCCGATCAGCGGCACCGCGGGTCCAGGCCAACGCGGCCCGGATCTCATCCGCAGCATAAGGCGGCGACTCCGACAGCCGGGCCACCTCACCAGGATCGGTGTCCGGGTCACACAACCCGACCTCCACCATCGTGGCCAGCAACCGGGCCTGTTCATGGGACAACTGCCGCGCCCGGGCCCGCAAAACCTCCACCAGGTCGGCACCGGTCAACGCATGAATATCAATTCCGGCCAGCAGCGTGCCCAGCTCAGGGCCCGGAACCATCTCGGCCAGGCCCTCCGGAATCAGCTGCTGCATCGTCACAACCCGAATGCTATGGACGAGGTCTGACAGTTCCGGCCACCCGACCCGCCAGCCGGATGCAATTGAGCAACGAGAATTACGCCAGCAGCGAAATGGCTCTTCTGCCGTTCCCGTGGGTGGCGTCGCTCGGTCTCCGGCTCGAACCGCGCGATCTTGTTGCCGGCGAGACCGAAGGTCCCCTCGACGAAGTAGTGCTGGCAAGGCGTCGCTCGGCGATGGTGAGCAGATCGAATACATCCCGGGCGAAGTAGCCGGTGGTTCCTCGTGCCACGCTCTTGCAGGTCACGATCTTCGCGTAGGCCAGCTCTTCCAGCGCGGTGCGCGCGGCGGGAGGTGACACTGCCAGGATCCGTTGGACGGTCCGGGCAGTGACCAGCGGTGTCTCCGGACGGTGCTGTTCGTCCGGGAGCAGCGCGTGGTGAAGGTCGTCGATTCCTGCCGCGGTGATCGACGGCGCGGTGGCGAGATCGCTCGCTGCCTTGCGCAGAGTGGTGATGTTGTTCGCGACGAGCTGAGCCGAACGCCGCGGCGCATCGTCACCCGCGTCGTCGCCTGAGACGGGCGCCGGTCATGCCGGGGCGTTCTCTGGGTGATGGCAGGTGACGCAGTGCCCGGGTGCCAGCTCGACCAGCAGCGCGTAGCAAGTAGGTCAGCTCGTCCCGAAGGTCTCCAGCAGGTTGACCACCTGGGCCTGGATGGACAGGTCCAGCGCCGAGAGGAACTCGTCGGCCTGTCGTGTCGCCAGCTAGCGGATCGATGCGAGAATATGTACGACGCAGGCTACCCGGAAGCGCGGAGAGGGTTAGGCGCCGGATGAGTACGCTGGACCAGCGAAACGCCGTGCTTGACCGCTTTAGCATCCCGCTCTACACGATGACCGAGGCGGCCCGCTATCTGGACGTGCCCACAAGCACGTTGACGACATGGGCGCACGGCTATCGCCGCAAGGCTGTAGGTCGGCATGAAGTCATCGGTGCGCCGGTGCTTACCGCCCTGCCGAGAACCGCCGTCCGCGGTCCGGTCATTCCGTTCATCGGGCTCGCGGAGGGCCTGGTCCTGACCGCCATGCGGCGCAGTGGCGTCCCACTGCAGCGCATTCGTCCGGCGCTCGAACGGCTCGACGAGGAATTCGGTCTGACACATGCACTGGCTAGCAGGCGCCTGTACACGGATGGGGCGGAGGTCCTGTTCGACTACGCTGAGACCGGGGATGATCCCACTGCGGCGCGAGCTGTTCGCGACCTGATCGTGGTTCGCAGTGGCCAGCGGGTATTCAACGAGATCGTGGCGGCGCACCTGCGACGGCTGGAATTCGGCGCCGACGGGTACCCCCGGCTCATCCGCCTACCAGCGTATGAGGTCGCCGAGGTGGTTGTCGATCCGGCGCGGGGTTTTGGACAGCCGATTTTCGCGCGCGGCGGGGCGCGGCTGGAGGACGCGTTAGCGCTGTTCCGCGCCGGCGAGCCCCTCGATGTCGTCGCCGAGGAGTACGGTGTTCCCCGCGATGAGCTGGAGGACGCGGTGCGTATCGCAACCCGCCCAGCGGCCTAGACGATGGCATCGGGACACCCCGCAGGGTTGCCCGAGCTTTTCTCGACCGCAGCCTCGGCCGCCATCAGGTCCCTACCTCGCTGCGTAGCGCCGGGCTGCGGCTACGGACCCCTCTCCGAGGTCTACGGGGTCCCCGCCGACGAGGCGGTCCTCGACGTCGACTGGCTCGTCCTAGCCGGCCAGCAAGGCTGGGTCGTGCTGATGAAGGACGAACGTATCCGCTATCGACCTGCCGAGCGAGCCGCAGTCATCGACCACAAGGTGCGCGCCTTCTGTCTCACCAGCGGCAACCTCCGCGCGGCGACCATGGCGCAGCAATATCTCGCCGTCCTCGACCAGCTTGTCGATGCCTGTAAACAGCCCGGTCCATTCCTCTATCCCGTAACGGGCTACGCAGGATCGACCTGGCCTCCTGATCGTGCGGGTCACGAGCGGATATGGCGGCGCGGCTGGTGCGTCGGTCATGCCGGCGCGTTCTCCGGGAAGTGGCAGGCGACGCGGTGGCCGGGCGCCAGCTCGGTGAGCAGGGGTTCTTGGGTACGGCAGATGTCTTGGGCTTTCCAGCAGCGGGTGTGGAACCGGCAGGCCGGGGGCGGGTTCAGCGGGCTGGGCACGTCGCCGGTGAGCAGGATTCTCCGGTCCTCGCTGCGTCGCTTCGGGTCGAGCACCGGCACCGCCGAGAGCAGGGCCACCGTGTAGGGGTGCAGGGGTCGGGAGTACACGGCGTTGCGGTCACCGAGCTCGACGATCTTGCCGAGGTACATGACGGCGACGCGGTCGGACACGTGCCGCACCACCGACAGGTCGTGGGCGATCAGCAGGTAGGTCAGGTCCAGCTCGTCTTGCAGGTCCTCCAGCAGGTTGATCACCTGGGCCTGGATCGACACGTCCAGCGCCGACACCGGCTCGTCGGCCACGATCAGCTTCGGTCGCAGTGCGAGCGTGCGGGCGATACCGATGCGCTGGCGCTGGCCGCCGGAGAACTCGTGCGGGTACCGGTTGTAGTGCTCGGGGCTCAGACCGACGAGCTCCAGCAGCTCCTGCACCGCCGCCCGCACCCCGCCGGGCGGGTCCACGCCCTGGATCCGGAACGGGGCACCGATGATGGTGCCGACCGTGTGCCGCGGGTTCAGCGACGAGTACGGGTCCTGGAAGATCATCTGGATGTCCCGGCGCAGCGGGCGCATCCGGCGTGCGGGCAGGTGCGTGATGTCGCGCCCGTCGAAGACGATCGATCCGGCGCTCGGCTCCAGCAGCCGGGTGAGCAGCCGCCCGGTGGTGGTCTTGCCGCAGCCCGACTCGCCCACCAGCGACAGCGTCTCGCCACGGAACACGTCGAAGTCCAGCCCGTCGACGGCCTGCACGGCTCCGACCGTGCGCTGCAGCAGGCCCCGCCGGACCGGGAAGTGTTTTTGCAACCCGGACACCCGCAGCAGCGCGGATTGCGGTGTCTGCGCCGGGATCTTCGGCACCGGGTTCTGCTCCACCGCGGTCACAGCTTCGGCCGGATCTCATCGTCGAGGATGCGCGCCAACCGCTCGGTCCGCTGCTGGTCACATCGTGACACCGAGCCCAGCAGGCTCCAGGTGTAGGAGTGCTGGGGTGCGGAGAACACCTCATCCGCACCGGCGTGGCCCCGGCGACCCCGGGCACGGCACCGCTGGCGTCCTGGTCTCGGCCGCCGCAACTTGTCGCGGCCACGGGCTAGACACTGATCGCACCGCTTACACCAGCCGTAAAGCACCGAGTGAGACTCGATCACGCTCACGTAGCGTCCGCTTTGTCACGCAACCTGTACTCCCCTTCTCTGTCTGCTGTGTCGTCATCCAGTTCACGACACTCTTCCACAGCCGATCCTCAACCTCCCTACGGCAGCCGCAGCGATTGTCCAGGCTGGTACTGGAGCTCACGAGCTCTGGAACCTCGAAGGTCTCACCACGCCGGACCCTTGCGCCCTACCAGCTCGTCCACGCGCGGCCAGTGCCGGGCTAGGACCATCATGAAGTCCCAGGGCGTAGCGTTCTTGACAGTGGGTCTGAGGCATACGCACAGAAGACCTGCGTTGTTGGCTAGGTCGG
>JBOHFU010000263.1:0-5529 GCA_050699675.1 Pseudonocardiaceae bacterium | reverse complement strand
CGTTCCATGATGACCTCTTTCAACTACTGTTGAATACAGTCCATGGTGCACCTGATCTGCCTGACGGTCAAGACGGCGGCCCGATAGGCTCGCCCGCCGCTGTATGAGTCGGTGGAGCTGCTGGGCCGGGATCGCGTGCTGCACCGGTTACGCACCGCTATGCAACGCGGGTCCGAACCAGCGGTTTGGTCGTGAAGTTCACCGGGTCAGCAGAGTCGGCGCGGCCCCTGACGATCTAACGTGCACCGGGTGACTCTTGCGCCTGAGCTGAGCCCTGTCCAACGCCCCGCATCGCCAGTCACGCTCCCGGTCGCCGCCGTCTGCTTTGACGTGGACGCGACCCTGGTCGACAACGAGGCATCCACCCGTGCTGGGCTGCGTGAGCTCCTCGGCAGTGATGAGGCATGGGCCGACTGGTGCTCACTCACCGATTGGCACTACCTGCGCTATCTCGCTGGGGAGGTCGACTTTGACACGATGCGCCAACAGCGCACCAGGGACTTCTTCGCATACCGGGGGGAGGTCCTCTGCCACGGCGAGGTGGTCCGGCGCGAGGAGCGCCGGGCAGCCGCCATGCGGCGGGCCTGGCGGCTGTTCGACGACGCGCTGCCGTGCCTGCGGGCGCTGCGGGCCCTCGGTCTGCGGCTGGCCGCGATCACCAACGCAGCCGGTGACTACCAGCGTGCGAAGCTCGGCGCGCTGGGACTGGAGTCCGCTTTCGACGCGGTGCTGATCTCCGGGGAGCTCGGCGTGGCCAAGCCGCACCACGCGATCTTCCGGCGGGCCTGCCGCGCCCTGGGGGTACATCCCACCCAGGCCGTGCACGTCGGCGACCGGCTCGACACCGATGCCGAGGGCGCCCGCAACGCTGGGCTGCACGGGGTATGGTTGGACCGCTCCGGCTGTGGCGCGCTCCCGCAAGGCGCTGGGATCTCGGTGATCCAGCGGCTGGTTGAGCTCCCCGCGTTGGTCACCAGGCTCGCCGGATGAGCTATCGGCAGCCCACAAGGCAGCCCGGTGGAAGACGGCCCAGTGGCACCCCACTCGGCCGGTCGACTACGATCTCTCTCCGGCGCTGTTTCGGGACTAGGCGAGGGCCCGGAATCGGACAGCTGGTGGGGTATGGTGTAATCGGCAGCACGACTGATTCTGGTTCAGTTAGTCTAGGTTCGAGTCCTGGTACCCCAGCGGACGCAATCATCGCGTTCTTGCGGCCCCGTCGTCTAGCGGCCTAGGACGCCGCCCTCTCAAGGCGGTAGCGCGGGTTCAAATCCCGTCGGGGCTACACCTGTTGACCTGCGCTTTTGCGCAGGTCGGTCTTACCCGCTCAGTTTCGTGGGCCCCCGTGGACCGAAACAGCAATGGGGCGTTAGGCGGCTGGCGCGACCCGGTTGGCGGGCGCCGTGCCGTCTACGGACAGCGCCGCCGCGAGCAGGTCGCTGACGTCGCCGACCAACCGCACGTTCACCTGGTCCCGGACATGGGCGGGCACCTCGTCGAGGTCGGGTTCGTTGCGGGCCGGCAGGAACACCTCAGCCAGCCCGGCTCGGTGCGCAGCGAGCAGGTGGACGTGTTTGCCGGCCAAGGCAGCACGGTCGATACCGAGTTGCTCGGCGTGCGCGAGAACGTAGGACAGCGCGATCCGGGCGGACTCCTTCATCACGTCGCCGAGCTGCCCGGTGAGCGTCAGTCCCGGCTCGCCGTCCATCGCGGTGGCTTCGACGTAGAGCACGTCCCCTCCGGTACCGGTGACGGCGAGTCCGGTGGCCACGCCGGGTACCGCAGTGCGCTCGGCCGTCTCCGGGACGAACCGCGGTCGGCCGAGGTAGCGGGCGAGGTCGGCCACGCCGACCTGCACGGGCGCGGTTGCGTCGCCGGCGAGCGCGACGGTCACCTTCCGCAGTACGCGGGCGATCGCGCGTTCGAGGTAGTGGTCGCGGAAGGTGTGGTTCTGCGCCGGATCCAACACCGCCAGCAGCGCCGAGGTGGGGTCACCGCGCCAGTCCGCGCCGAGCTTGTCGACCTCATCGAGCAGCACGACGGGGTTCATCGACCCGGCCTCCTTGATGGCCCGCACGATCCGGCCGGGCATCGCGCCGACGTAGGTCCGGCGGTGCCCGCGGATCTCGGCCTCATCACGGACGCCACCAAGCGCGACCCGCACGAATCGCCGCCCCAGTGCAGCAGCGACAGACTCGCCGAGACTGGTCTTGCCGACCCCGGGTGGACCGACCAAGGCGAGGACGGCGCCTGCGCCCCGCCCGCCGACGACCTGCAGCCCCCACTCAGACCGGCGAGCCCGCACCGCGAGGAACTCGATCAGCCGGTCCTTGACCTCGTCCAGGCCGTAGTGATCGGCGTCGAGGACGTCGCGCGCGGCGCGCGCGGCGCGCACGTCGGCGTTGTCATCGGTGGCGTCGTCGTCACCCAGCTCCTTGCGGATGGCGGCCAGCTGCTGGCGCAGCAGGAACTCCCGCTGTGTCTCGTCCAGGCATTCCCGGACGTCGGTGCGGATCCGTTCGGCGACGTCCAGCTCGGCCAGGTGCGCCCGGCTCCACTCCAACAGGCGCCGCAACCGGGTCTCGACGTCGAGGGTTTCCAGCAGCTCCACCTTCTGCGCCAACGACAGGTAGGGCGCGTAGCCGGCGGAGTCGGCCAGCATCGGGGATCGGTCATCGACTGGACCGAGTCGATCAGCTGCCAGGCGCCACGTTGCTGCAGGATGGAGATGACCAGGCTGCGGTATTCACCGGCAAGCTCGCGCACCTGTGCGGTCGCCGCCGGTGGCGCGTCGACCTCGGTCACCTCCACCCACAGCGCCGCTCCAGGGCCGGTGACGCCGGCACCGACCCGGGCCCGGGTCAGGCCGCGCAGCACCGCGACCGGAGCACCGCCGGGCACTCGCCCGACCTGCTCGATCACGGCGATGACGCCAAGTGCGGCGTACCGGCCCTCGGGACGCGGGACGACGAGCAGCCGATCCATCCCGGCTGCACGAGCAGCATCAACGGCTGCCTGTGCCTCACCGTTCAGCTGGACCGGCACGACCATGCCGGGCAGCAGTGCCAGCTCGGCGGATGGCAGTCAAGCAAGTTGAGTATTCCCAGGTGGCGAGCACATGATCTTGGTGACTGCAAGCCACCGAGACCAACCATAACGACGGGACCAACGACCTGTTGGTGGGCGACGTCCTGCGATGTCACGAGCTACAGATCTGGTTCATCGCCGAACACCTCGTGCCCACTCCCGCCGTGCGTAGCTGATCGAGGCGAGCGGCGCGGTCGACCGCACCGAGTGCCCAACCCTGCTGTTGCCGAGTTCGACAGTGGCGCTGTCCGAGGCTAGCCAGGCAGCTCTGCTGTCGAACTCGGCGCACTGAGCGCACCCCAGATCCGCCGGTCATTACTCGGTGATGGAGTTCTCGGACATGCTGCGCGTCGCGATCATCCGAATGAGCAGGTTGCCAGGGCCTCCGTTCAGCTCGGCGAGGCGGTCGGCTTCGTCAGAGCCCAGGTAGCGGACCCCGATCCGCCTTGCCCACGCCCGCAGTGCCACCGGGTCGTGGCTCAGGTCGGCCTTGCCCTCGATGATCACGTACGCGAACGGAGGATGCTCGTCGTCCACGCAGACGGATAATCTCGAGTCCGCGATCAGGTTCCGGAGCGGGTGGACTCAAGCAGAAACCCCCGCGCTCGTGTTTGCTCATCGCTGCCGCCTGCACACTGTTGCGAAGCGGGACGTTTGGCGGCTCGACCTGGGGTGACGAACTCCGGTTCGCCGGTGCGCCTTCCAGAGCCAGACGGTAGTCGCCTAGTCCGCCGAAGGTCCTGTAGGCGATTGTGGGGTCTGCTGCGGAGGGAGGCAACTCGCCACCATGATGGCGACCCACCTGGCCAGTCGAGCTCCGTGCGCCGCACCGGCCTGGCGGGTGAAGCGCCGGGGCGGATTTGGGCTCGGCAGGTAGACGACGAGCCCCGGGGAGCTTGCCATTGTGAGTGCCCACCTGACCGTGTTCTGCGTGCCACCCCAACAAACCGATGGACCTTGTCAGAGAAGGAGCCATACACCATGGCGGACATGCCAACTGTTGGACTGCTCGTGACGATGGACGCGAAGCCGGGTAAGGAGGACGAGGTCGAGGCCTTCCTCAACGGCGGCCTGGCCTTGGTGAATCAGGAGCCGGTGAAGCTCCCGGTGTAACCGGTAGCGTCTCCAACAAGACCTGGGTTGAGTGCAGACGGCCGGGAGCATCTTTGAGCGGGAGTTGGTGCTGCTGCGCGCGCAATGTCGGAACTGGCCGCTGACCTGAGCGATGAAGATCCGGTCGGGGATCAGGCGGATCATGCGGTTGTGTTGGAACGAGCGGACGACCTCGCCCAGCTGGACAGGCGTATCAGGGAGGTTCTCGGTCGAAGTGCTCGTCCGCGGCGGCGAGGCGCCATCCGCGAAGACCCGATCGGCGCTGGTCGACACCGACTGGCTCACTTCGATCACGTCATGCTCCTCATCGTGTTCGCGCCACCTCCACGACCTTGCGCTACCGGGACGGGCCCGGCCTGAGCCTCGGAGCACGAGACAGGGTGCGTCGAGTCAAGTGGGGAACGAACCGCTCACCAGGCCGAATGCGGCGCCCCACCCCACCCCGGTCGCCCAGTGCACTATGTTGTTCACGAGGGGGGCCCGCTCAGATGGTAGGTCGCGGTGGAGGACTCCCTGGATCAGGCGCCTGCCGAACTGGGCTGGGGCGGGAGCTTCATCCCCGCTGTTGAAGCCAGCCGAGAACTCCCAATCGACGAACCCGCTGTCCCCGCCGTTGTGCCGGTACCGGGAAAACCAGAGCAGATCCATCGCAACGGTGCCGAGCGCTCCCGCCGTCGCGCCTCGCACGACCGCGCTGAGTGGCGTCAAGCAGGCCCGCTGTTTCATTGTCGAAGCGTACGACGTTGTCGACACGCTGATGGAGACCTGGCCGAGGCAGCAGTCCGACGTCACCACCGCATGCCGCGTCGGCGATAATCCGGATCGCGCACCATCGCGGCGTAGAACCCCACCGAGACGTTGTCTAGGAACACCCGGCCGTTGACCGTCCCGACGTCGACTCGTATCTCGTGGCCGTCCACGATCACGGCGAACTCGCCTGCGGGGTCAGTGATGTCTTCTGCCCCGCAGTCCTTGGCGAAGTGGTTACGCGTGCCGCAGGGAACCACGACCACGGGGACATCGTGTTCGACGGCTACTCCTGCGATGGCACTCACCGTTCCGTCTCCTGGATGCAGGGCGTCGGCACAGTCGGGGAGCATCGGCGAGCAGACCCGCCCGAGACGACACTCTGCGTCACAATCGCCCGATTCCTCCGATGCGACGTACTGATGTCACTGTCGGTGAGGTCCGGGGAAGCACTGTCGCAGCGTGCAGAGGTGCCACCGACGGCAACTTCTCGCCCCACATTGCCATCTCTGGCACGCCCGCAACGGATCCACACACCTCCCCGTGAGGCAGAAGTGGCGGATGAGACGAGCACCGGGACGA
>JBOHFU010000262.1:0-5561 GCA_050699675.1 Pseudonocardiaceae bacterium | reverse complement strand
GACCGCGCCCACGTAGGGCGCCTGGAACACCCGGAACGGGGTGTCGATGAAGTAGCCGGTGAGCTCGGTGAGTTCCAGCTCGAAGCGCAGGTCCGGCTTGTCGGTGCCGTAGCGGGCCATCGCGTCGACGTAGGTCAGCCGCGGGATCGGCAGCTCGATCTCGTACCCGGCAAGCTCCGACCACAGCGCGGCGACCACCTTCTCGCCGAGCGCGATCACGTCGTCCTGTTCGACAAAGCTCATCTCGATGTCGAGCTGGGTGAACTCGGGCTGCCGGTCGGCGCGGAAGTCCTCGTCCCGGTAGCAGCGGGCGATCTGGTAGTACCGCTCCAGGCCGGCGACCATGAGCAGCTGCTTGAACAGCTGCGGTGACTGCGGCAGTGCGTACCAGCTGCCGGGCTGCAGCCGCGCCGGAACCAGGAAGTCCCGGGCGCCCTCCGGGGTGGAGCGGGTCAGGGTCGGGGTCTCCACCTCGATGAAGCCCTGCTCGTGCAGCACCGCGCGGGCGATCCGGTTGACCTCGCTGCGCAGTCGCATCGCGGCCGCTGGTCCGGGTCGGCGCAGATCGAGATAGCGGTGCCGTAGCCGAACCTCCTCACCGACCTCCAGATGCTCGTCGAGTTGAAATGGCAACGGCGCCGACTCGCTGAGCACCGTCAGCTCCTCAGCGGTGACCTCGATGCTGCCGGTGGGCAGGTCTGGGTTCTCGTTGCCCTCGGGGCGGGTGGCCACCGTGCCGGTGACCTGCAGGCAGAACTCGGCACGCAACCGGTGCGCTCGGTCGGCCATCTCGCCCTCGCGGAAGACCACCTGCGCCACCCCGGAGGCGTCCCGCAGGTCGATGAAGATCACGCCACCGTGATCGCGCCGGCGGGCGACCCACCCGGTGAGGGTGACGGGGTGCCCGGCGTGCTCAGCGCGCAGGGTGCCGGCAGGGTGGGTGCGCATCACGGAAGCTGGCTCCTCGATCTCCGACGACGGACTGGCGATCCTGCAAAGGCTAACCGCGCACGCAGTCCCCTTCCCCTCCCGTCCCCCAGCACCGCCGCAGCGCAGCGATGGGTCCCGCGTGCGGGGCCGGTCGACCAGCCGCAGCGGGCGCCTCGTTTGCCTTTCTCGACCGCGGCACTCTGCATGAGATCAGCGCTTGGGGAGTGATCACCGCCACGGTGCCCCCGCTGGTGATCGGAACCGGTCTGGCCGCGCTACTGCCCGTTGGTGGTTCGGGGTCATCCGGTTGGCGCAGGTCATCGGCGGGGGGATCGCGCTGCTCACGGCGGCGGGGCCGCTCATGACCGACGCCGACGGTGCAACCCGCGTCGCCCTCGCGCTGATGCACGTCGTGTTGGCGGTGGCCGTCGTCGTCACCCTGGAGGCGATCCGGCGCCGCGCCAAGGCCAGCCGCCAGGTGTGACATCGAAGGACGGCGGATCAGCCGTGGTCGAAACCGCCGTGCTGCAGGCCCCCCACAAACGCCCGCCACGCGGGCGGGGAGACCAGCAGTGTCTGGCCAGCGCCTTCCTCAGCGCGGTGCGGCCACCAGGCGGAGTTCAGGCCCGGACCAGCGGCGCCGCAACCACCGGTCGTGGGTTGCCACGACGACTGCGCCCGGCGCGGTTCCCAAAGCGTCTTCCAGCTCATCGGCCAGGGTCAGGGACAGGTGGTTGGTGGGCTCGTCGAGCAGCAGGACGTTGGGACCCAGCGCCACCAGCAACGCCAGCGCCAGGCGGCGGCGCTGGCCGGCGCTGAGCAGGCCCACCGGCCGATCCAAATCTCTCGGCGCGACCAGGCCGAGGTCGACCAGGTCGGGAACGGCGTTGCCGGTGACTGCGGATTCGTACAGGGCGCGGGGGCTGCGCTGTGGCTGCGAGAACGTGACATCCTGCTCCAGCAGGGCGACACTGGCTCCGGCCGCCCGCTCGACCCGCCCTCGGGCCGGGATCAGCCTGCCCGCCAGAACCTCCAGCAGGGTGGACTTGCCAGCCCCGTTCGGGCCGGTGACCAGCAGCCGCCCGGCTGCGGGCAGGTCGAGCCGATCCAGGACCAGGCGTCCGGGCACTGTGACGCCGCGCAGCACCAGAGCACGGTCCGCCTCGACCGGTGCAGCCGTCATGGCCGCATCGAGTCGAAGCGGGTCCGGCGGGCGGGGCACCTGGTTGCGGGTGAGCTCGTCCAGACGGTGTGTGGCGTTGCGGACCCGCCGCGAGATCTGGCGTTGCACATGCTCGCCTCGCGCGTCGTAGGCCATCTTGTTCTTGTCCTTGATCGGCCGGGACTTGCCAACTTCCCGAGCGGTCTGCGCCACCGAGAGACGCAGGGCCCGCAGCTGCTCCTGCTCGGTGCGCCACTGGTACTGCCAGCTCTGTCGCTCGATCCGCTTCTCACGCAGGTAGTGGCGGTAGGCGCCGCCGTAGCAGGTCGGTCCGCCGCGTGCTGGATCCAGGTCGTAGATGCCGGTGCACACCTCATCGAGGAACACCCGGTCGTGGCTGGCGACGACCACCGCTCCGGGCAGCTCCCGCAGCCGCGCCTCCAAGAAGGCGATCCCGTCGTCGTCGAGGTGGTTGGTGGGCTCGTCCAACAGCAGAGCCGCGGGCTGGCGAATCAGCAACACTGCCAGCATCAGCCGGCTACGCTCCCCGCCCGACAACGAACCGAGGCGACGGCCGCGGTCGATCCGTTCCAGACCCAGGCCCGCTAAGGCCAGCGCTGCACGGCGGTCGGCGTCCCACACCGAGTGGACCTCTGCGGCCTGGAGCACTGCGGCGTAGCCGGCCGCCAGAGCGTCGTCCCCGGGCCGGAGGGACAACGCGGTGGCCGCATCGGCGACCTCGCGTTCCAGTTCCCGCAGCCGGGCCAGGGCGTCCTCGATCACTGTCCCGACTCTCGCCGCGGTGGTGTAGGGCGTCTCCTGAAGCAGGAAACCGACGTCGGCTGGGCGGATCACCTGCCCGGAGTCGGGGTCCTCGGTGCCGGCGAGCAGGCGCAGCAGGGTGGACTTGCCTGCGCCGTTCTCCCCGACCAGACCCAGACGGTGACCAGGGGCGACCGAGACGGACACACCGGACAACACCTGACGGTCCGCGTAGGACTTCACGACGTCCCGTGCGTGCAACACGGTCGCCGGCGGAAAGCAGGTGGTAGTCAGAGGATCACCCCGCAGATGACGGAGCACGTCTCGACGACCGGGTGCTCACGATGACCGACGTCGAAAGCCGCGCTCAAAGAGCGGTCGGCGCCCGCGGGGCAGATGCCTCAGCGCGGACGATCACTCGACGTCAGGAGATCACCGCACCAGGCTAACCGGCACCGCACAGCAGCCGCAACGAGATTGCTCCTCGAGTACGGGAGGGGACGCTCACCGCCCACGGCCCGTGCTCAGCGGGTGCATCGAGCCGACGCCGTACCGGTGGGCGAACTGGCCGACACGCGCGGAGATGCTGCGCTGGTATGCCTTGGGCGCATAGGCACCGGCGCCGTAGAGATCCCGGTAGCGGGGCATGAGCTCGGGGTGCTCGCGTTCCAGCCAGGCGAGGTACCACTCCCGCGCGCCAGGGCGCAGGTGGAGCACCAGCGGGGTGACGCTGCGGGCGCCGGCCGCCGCGATTGCCCCCACCGTCGCTTCGAGCTGGCTGGGCGAGTCGGTGAGGTAGGGCAGGATCGGCGCCATCAGCACCCCGCACCCGATGCCCGCATCGGTGAGCGTGCGGCACGCGCTGAGCCGGGCGCGCGGTGCGGGCGTGCCGGGCTCGACCTGCCGCCACAGCGTCTCGTCAACGAATCCCACGGAGACGTTGACCGAGACCTCGGTGACCTCCGCAGCCTCGCGGAGTAGGTCGAGGTCGCGCAGCACCAGGGTGCCCTTGGTGAGGATCGAGAACGGATTCCGCGCGTCGCGCAGAGCCTCAAGAATGCCGGGCATCAGGCGGTAACGTCCCTCGGCCCGCTGGTAGGGGTCGACGTTGGTGCCCATCGCGATCTGGTGCCCCGCCCAACGCGAGGAGGTGAGCTCCTTGCGCAGCAGCTCCGGCGCGTTGATCTTTACCACGATCTTCGAGTCGAAGTCGATCCCGGCGTCGAGATCGAGGTACTCATGCGTCCGCCGAGCGAAACAGTTGTGGGACACCACTCCATTCGCGATGAAGTCCCCCGTCCCGGTCGTGATGTCGTACATGGGTAGCTCCATACCGAGGTTCTCGACCGAAACCACGTTCAGACGGGCCTTGTTCTTGATCGCCATGCCAGCAATCGATCGCTTTCGACTGATCGCCGGGTCGACGGTGTGAAAGAAGCGGAGCTGCTCACAGATTCCGCCGAGTAGCCGGACACAACGGAGGCTGTTGGGCAGTTCAGGGTCTTCGGCGGTGAAGCTGAAGCCGAAGCGCGTCAAGCACGAGATCACCGACTCGACAATCTCCGGATCGGAGTTGGAGATCCGGAGAATGCCACCGGAACAGCTTCCTTCGGCGTCGAAGATCCCGGCTAAGAATCCCTTACTCCAGGCATCACTAACGCAGTCGGGCCAGCGGATGAGGCCGGCGATGGCCTCGAATCCGGCCTGTGTCTGGTTGCGTATCGCAGACAACGACTGTCGCCCACCGCCAGCGGCCTGGAACTCGAACTCACGGGTATGCACACCAGCGTCTGTCAGGTAGCGGCGAGCCCTCGCCAGCGCCTCAAGATCGACCAGCGCGAGGCGGAAGCGATGATATCTGGTCTCCCGGCCCTGACGTGCGTAGGAGTACGAGCCGAGATGCGCATCGCCGCGAACCATGCCGCACAAGTAGCCCCGGCGGTAGTCGGTCGAGTCCTCGGGCGGCACGGCGAACTGCCCGGTTCCCAGGAGTTCGTTGCCCGTGGTCAAATATGGGCGGCGGTCGGCGCCGTTCGTCCGGCCCGTCACATGCTTCCAGCCCCGGTTGGTGAGGAAGCGATGATCGCCGCTGGCCACGAGCACTGTCCCGTCCGCGAGTGTGACGCGGTAGGCCGGCTTGACGGTCCGCCAGTGGGCCAGCACCTCGGTGACGGCGTAGCGCCGGTAGCAGCCGTCTCGGACGGTGCCGTAGATCGCGTCGCCAACGCGCACTTCCGCCAGAGACTTGGTCCGCCCGTCTGCCATCAGGATCGGCGTGTCCCCCGGTTGACAGTACCTGCAGGCATGGCTGCAGCCCCGGTACGGGTTGAGTGTCCAGCTGAAAGGCATCCGGGAGGCGGCCGGTACCTTGTTGAGGATCGAGCGGGCCCGCACCTCGTAGAAGGTCATCCCGCGGAACTCCGGGGTGTCGAAGGTGCGCGTGATGACATCGCCCACCCCGAACAGCGCGTCCTGGGCGGACTGGTCGGACAGCGTCAGGTTGTCCCATCGCATCGGCCCACCCTATCGAACTGATGTTCGATCCGCTAGGAACATCTGAGACACCGAGCAGAGAGGGACACCCAGGCGATGAGTGCGACTGACCGCGGGAGCGGCAGGCACCATTTCCGGGGCGATGCTGAACCGGCCAGCCCGAGACTGGGCCACGGCCACGGGCACGGGCACGGGCACGGGCACGGGCACGGGC
>JBOHFU010000261.1:0-5576 GCA_050699675.1 Pseudonocardiaceae bacterium | reverse complement strand
GCACGATCACATCGGGGGTGTCGTCCGGCCCGGCGGGGACGTATCCGGCTGCCTCGAGCAGCCCGGCCAGCCGTTCGGAGTCGTGCACGTTCATCTGGCAGCCGTAGGTGCGCACGCGGTAGCTGCGTGGGCGCTGCTCGGTGCTCGCCGTCATCTGCCGGTTATCCTCCCTATCTTGTCCAGGGTAAGGCCGGACCAGAACCCACCATCGGGTCGCCTCGGTAACCGACGGTGGGCACGATGCACCCTCTTGAGCGATTTGTGACAGAGTTGCAATCTATCCCTCGACTCCCCGTCACACCCCGTCAGGTAGAGATGACCCCTACACCCTGGCCAACTACACCCTGGCCCACCCGGAGGACCTGATGAGCTCGCCCGCGAAAGCCGAGCCGCCGATGATCCGGATGACCGGAGTGAACAAGCATTTCGGATCCCTGCACGTGCTGCGCGACATCAACCTCGAGGTTGCCCGAGGCGAGGTGGTGGTGGTGCTCGGGCCATCGGGGTCCGGCAAGTCGACACTGTGCCGCACGGTCAACCGGCTGGAGCCGATTGACGGGGGCAGTATCCAGGTGGACGGGTCACCGCTGCCCGAAGAGGGCCGGGAGCTGGCCCGGCTGCGGGCCGACGTGGGCATGGTCTTTCAGCAGTTCAACCTTTTCTCCCACAAGACCATCGCGGAGAACGTGGAACTCGCTCCGGTGCGGGTGCGCCGGATCAGCAAACGGGAAGCGCACGAGGCCGCGATGCAGTTGCTCGATCGGGTCGGGATCAGCGACCAGGCCGACAAGTACCCGGCGCAACTGTCCGGCGGGCAGCAACAGCGGGCCGCGATCGCCCGCGCGCTGGCCATGCGACCCAAGGTGATGCTCTTCGACGAGCCGACCTCGGCGCTGGACCCCGAGATGGTCCAGGAGGTGCTCGACGTCATGACCTCGCTGGCCCGCGACGGCATGACCATGCTCGTGATCACCCATGAGATGGGTTTCGCCCACCGCGCCGCGCACCGGGTGGTGTTCATGTCCGACGGCGAGATCGTCGAGGACTCGGCGCCCGATCAGTTCTTCGCCGCACCGCGCTCGGCTCGCGCCAAGGACTTCCTCGGCAAGATTCTGACGCACTGATAGTCCACCGTCAGGTCCCTACAGGTTTCACCTCCGGTGAAGTGAGGAGTAGCGAATGCGCTGGAAAGCCGTACTGCGAGTGGGTGTTGCAATGGCCGCGTTCGCCATGACGGCGACCGCATGCGGGCAGCAGCAGGATCTGGGTGGCGGCAACACGAACCCCCCAGTCGCCCAAGATGTCCAGTTCGAGCCCGGCACCACGATGGCCAAGCTCGCCGAGGCTAAAACCATCCGGATCGGTACCAAGTTCGACCAACCGCTGTTCGGCCAGCGGGGCCTGGACGGCAACCTGACCGGCTTCGATACCGAGATCGCCCGGATCATCGCCGGCGCGCTCGGGATCCCGGCGGACAAGGTGCAGTGGGTGGAGTCACCCTCGGCACAGCGCGAGGAGTTGATCAAGCAGGACAGAGTGGATCTGGTGGTGGCCACCTACACGATCAACGACAAGCGCCGCCAGCAGGTCAGCTTCGCGGGCCCGTACTACCTCGCCGGCCAGTCGCTCATGGTCAAGTCCGACAACAACACCATCACCGGGCCGGATTCACTGCGCAGCACCGGGGCCCGGGTGTGTTCGGTGCAGGGTTCGACACCGGCAGAGAACATCCGGACGTACATCGATCCCGCTCAGTTGACGCTGTTCGACGTCTACTCCAAGTGCGCCGACGCGCTGCGCACCGGCCAGGTCGACGCGGTGACCACCGACAACGTGGTCCTGTTGGGGTTCGTGGACAGCAGCGACGGCGCCTTCAAGCTGGTGGGTGAGACCTTCACCAAGGAGCCCTACGGCATCGGGATCCGCCAAGGTGATGTCGCGTTCTGCACGTTCATCAACGATACGCTCACCCAAGCGGCCGAGTCCGGCGCGTACACCGACGCCTGGAATACGACGGCCGGGAAGGTGGCGAAGCAGACGCCACAGCTGCCCACATTCGACAGCTGCAGCTAACCGCTGTACGCCAGTGGACATCATCGTCGACAATATCGGGCTGTACCGCGACGGCCTTCTCACAACCTTGCAGATCTGCCTGTACGCGGCGATCGGGTCGCTGATGCTCGGCACTGTGATCGCCACGTTCCGGGTCTCTCCGTTCCCGCCGCTGCGTGCAACGGGTACGGCTTGGGTGACGGTGTTCCGTAACTGCCCGCTCACCGTCGTTTTGTTCTTTTGCGCCTTCGGCCTGCCTGAGCTCGGTATTAACGGCGCCTATTTCTGGTTCGGCATCACCGGCTTAGTGCTTTATACCTCGGCCTTCGTCTGCGAGGCGGTACGCAGCGGAATCAACGCTGTGCCGGCCGGACAGATTGAAGCCGCTCGGGCAGTGGGGCTGACCTTTACCCAGTCGCTGCGAGAGATCGTGTTGCCGCAGGCGCTGCGCAGTGTCGTACCGCCGCTCGGTAGCGTGATCATCGCGATGATCAAGAACTCGGCGATTGTCGGCGCATTCGGGGTTGGCGGGGACCTGTTCAGCGTGCAGGCCAGGCTGACCTCGGCGCAGGGACTTGCCCTCATTCCGGTACTGCTCGGGGTGGCGGCAGGCTACCTGATCATCACGATTCCGGCAGGCCTGGCGCTGGGCGTCATCGAGCGCAGGGTGGCGGTGGTGCGGTGACCACCGCGGTTCTCTACGACCGTCCCGGCCCGCGCACCCGTCGACGCATCCTTGCGGGCAGCATCGTCGTCGGCCTGGCGCTCGCCGCGCTGGTGGTACTCGTGATGCTGCGGCTAGCGGCTCAAGGCCAGCTCAGCGAGGAGAAGTGGGGCCCGGTGGTCAACCCGGCGAACCCGTTCTTCGTCGCGCTGTGGACCAACCTCGGCCTCGCACTACTGCGCAACGTCCAGGCCGCCGTCCTGGCGATGGCGTTCTCGCTGCTGCTGGGCACGGTGTTGGCCGTGACCAGGATCAGCTTGCCCCGCTGGGGACGCTGGGCCGTGGTCGCGCCGATGGAGTTCTTCCGGGGCCTGCCGGTCGTCATCGCGATCTTCTTCGCCGCCCGGGTGCTGCCCGAGCTGGGAGTGAGTTTGTCGCTGCTGTGGTACCTGGTGATCGGCCTTACCGCGTACAACTCGGTGATCATCGCCGAGATCGTGCGGGCCGGTATCGCCTCGCTCCCCCGCGGCCAGGCCGAGGCCGCAGCTGCGGTCGGGCTTACCCGCGGACAGGCACTGCGCTTGATCCTGCTCCCGCAAGCCGTCCGTGTGATGTTGCCCGCGCTCATCAGTCAGCTCGTGGTGATCTTCAAAGACACCTCACTCGGTTTCGTGATCCTCTACGTCGAGGCGGTGAGGTTCGTGGCGATCGCTGTTCAAGAGTTACGCAACCCGCTGCAGCTGTACCTGGCCGTGGGCGCCATCTTCGTTCTGATCAACTACCTACTCAGCAAGCTGGCCGTGTGGGCCGAGCGGCGGCTGACTCGTCGGGGGTATCCGGGCGCGGCGGTGTCCAAGGCTGTGAGACCGACGCCTGATGAACGGGCTCTGGCCGGAACCAGCGCAGCAGGAGGCTGACGCCATGAAGGACCGGCTCCACAGTCTTCAGGCCGTGACCTGGGAATCGATCATCTAGAGTTGTCGCGATGCGCAGGCAACCGGTGACTCGACATCTGGTGGGCCATGGCTGACCTTGAGCCCCGGCCTCCCGGGGCGGAATCGCCGTCCTCCGAGCCGAAGCCGTCGCCCGAAAGCCGGTCCCGGTCGGTACTGCACGTCATGCGTCGGCACGGATGGCTGCGGCCGAGGCGGATCGGCTGTCTGCTCGTGGTGCTCGTGATCGCGGCGGTGTGGATGCTGGGTCGGATCGTCGACAGCGTCAGCGACTTGTTCGGCGACCAGCCCGCCCCGGTGGCCGGCAGCCCGTTCGACACGGTCGCCCCACCACGCCCGGCGGGCAGCGGATCGCCGACCATCGACCGGATTACCCAGCGAGGCAAGCTCATCGTGGCCGTCCAGGAGGCGCCTGGACTGGCGCAGCGCTCGCCAGGCTCAGAGACCTACACCGGGTTCGACATCGCGCTGCTTGATCTGATCGCGCGTGAGCTGGGGGTAGATCCCGCGGCCACCAGCTTCAAGCCCCTTGCCGGGAGTAGCCGCGAGGCGGCGCTGCGCCGAGGCGAAGCGGATCTGGTGCTCGGCGGCTATGAGATCACCCCGCAGCGGCGCGCCCAGGTGGATATCGCGGGTCCCTACCTGGTGCGCCCGCTGCGGTTGGCCGTGCCCGCGAACAGCCAGGTCACCGGCCTGAACTCGCTCCGTGATGGAGAGGTATGCGCGCTGGCGGACTCGCCGAGCGCGGCAGCGGTGGGGGCTCGTGGCATCGGGCTGCAGACCCGGGCGACCCTGGCTGCTTGCGTGAACCTGCTCGGGGGCCGAGTCAAGGCGATCGCCGGCGACCAGGCCGCCGTGGCGGCGATGCTGGCTGAGGCTCCCGGCACGCTGCGAATGGTCGGTGAGCCACTGGGTAGCACCGAATACGGAATCGGCCTGGCGCCGGGCGACCAGGTGCTCCGCGAGCGGGTCACCGCGGTGCTGCGCCACGCCATTGACGACGGCACCTGGGCCCGGCTTCATGCTCAGTACCTCGGCACCCCGGTGCCCAGCCCGCCGCTGCCCCGCTGACCTACCCTCGGTTGCGGCGAAACAGCCGGGCCAGCGGGTCGAAGCGGAGGTCGACCACCCGCTCCTTCATCGGGATCAGCGCATTGTCTGTGATCTTGATGTGCTCCGGGCACACTTCGGTGCAGCACTTGGTGATGTTGCAGAATCCCAGGCCGTGCTCGTCCTGTGCGGCCCGTTTGCGATCCACGCCCTCCTCGGCGGCGGCGTCCAGCGGGTGCATGTCCAGTTCGGCGATCCGCATGAGCAAGCGCGGTCCGGAGAAGCTCTCCTTGTTCTCTTCGTGGTCGCGGATCACGTGACAGGTGTCCTGGCACAGGAAGCACTCGATGCACTTGCGGAACTCCTGCGAGCGCTCCACGTCCACTTGCTGCATCCGATACTCGCCGGGCTGTGCACCCTTCGGCGGCATGAACGCGCGAACCTCGCGCGCCTTGCGGTAGTTGTACGAGACATCGGTGACGAGGTCGCGGATGATCGGGAAGGTCCGCATCGGGGTAACCGTCACCGGCTGCGGTGGCGGCAACGTGGACATCCGTGTCATGCACAGCAGGCGCGGCCGTCCGTTGATCTCGGCGCTGCACGATCCGCATTTGCCCGCCTTGCAATTCCACCGCACCGCGAGGTCGGGAGCCTGGGTGGCCTGCAGGCGGTGGATCACGTCCAGGACCACCTCCCCCTCGTTGACCTCCGCGTCGAAGTCAACAAGACCCCCGCCGCGGGTGTCGCCCCGCCACACCCGGAACTGCTGCTGGTAGCCCATGTCAGTCCGTCCCTCCCGGGAGCTCCTCGGCGGTGAAGTACTTCTTCAGCTCGTCAAGTTCGAACAGGTCCATAAG
>JBOHFU010000260.1:0-5578 GCA_050699675.1 Pseudonocardiaceae bacterium | reverse complement strand
GAGTCTCCTTGCTGGTCCAGTAAATCCCGGCGAGGTACGTCTCCCCGACCCGCTGAAAGGCGATCGTCAGCACCGGTTCGGTGCCCTCGCACATCTGGCCGGTCAGCTCTCCGCTCTCGAGATGCACCGAACTCACTAGCCCAGCCGTATCGCCGACCACCACAATCGGCAAGCCGTCGTTGGGTCCTATGGCTACCGCGCACAGCGGCTTGGGGGACGGGGGCGTCCCGTCCCGGTGCGGGTCGGCCTGCTGGCTCGATGTGTTGGCTGGTCGCCAGATGCCGATTGTTCCAGCTTCGTCCCCGAAACCCACCATCTGAGCGTCCGCGCTGAGTGCGACAGCTGTCACAGCCACCGGATGCGTGGCTAGCCACTCGATGAATGAATTCGTAGCCGTGGCCAATAGTAACAATCTACCGTCACTGCCAACGATAGCAACTGTGTGCCCGGCCGCATCCACTGCTACCGTCGTTGCGTCTACGGAAAAATTCCGCAGTAGGCCGTCCGCTTCGGTCCAGACCCGGACGCTGCCGTTTTCGTCAGCTGAGACGATACTGCGGCCTCCTCTGCCAACAGCGACACTCACCACACGGCTGGAGTGCTGTGCGACGAGCCTGCCCTCACCGGACCGCACGTTCCATAGGGTGACCGCACCGTAGGTGCTACCGGATACGACGAAGGGCCCCAGGTCCTCGAAGGTCGCTGCCCAGATGGCCGAGGACTGTTCGGTCCGGAGTGTTAATCCTACCTTGCGGCTCGCCCTCCCCCAGAGTCCTACATTGCCGTTCACGTCGACAGACACGACTTCGCTTCCGTCCATCTTGATCGCCACGGCCACAACTCCGCCAGGGTGACAGGCCGGTTGGAACGAGGTATTGCCGGACACGAGGTCGATGAGGTGAAGGCCGCCCAGCGCGGTGCCGAGTGCGAGGTGCTGTCCGTCACTACTGAGGCCGACGGCGGTGGCCTCGGAGAGCCGCGGGGAATGATCGGGTAGCTGAGCGCTGGTCTGATCCCAGGTGTGCACCGAAGCCTCGGCTCCCCTTGATACGAGCATGCTGGAATCCGAGGACAGAGACACGGTATCTACGACGCCGTTGTGCAGGATGGAGCGCAGTTCGACTGCGGTGTGGATGGGTGGCACGGGCGCTGCGACAGGGATCGGGTCGACAGGAGGGGGCAGACCGAGCGTCCATCGCGGCTGCCAGGACATAGGCGTCGGCAGGGGCAGCGCGGCGGTGCGCCGGGCCAGATCCACCAGCCCCTGGCGGGCAGCGGCAAGTGCGAGAGCGTCCCGGGAGACCGCAGGCTCACTGGCTGGCCGGAGTTCGGCGAGGAGATCGAGCACCCGATGCTGCGCAGGGTTCAGTTCGGCGAGTGACTCCGCCGCCTTCGGGTGCAGCAGGAAGCTAGGATCGGTGAGGATGTCGGCAATCCGGCCGGCATCGGCGGCGTGGTCGAGGACATGCCGGAACAGGTACGGTTCGGCGGCTGCCCAGTCCCGGGCCCGGCCCGGACCGAGCGGGGCGAGTAACGCGCTCAGCAGGACGTCGGGCAAGTCGATGTCGTCGCGCTCCGAGTCGAACGGATGGGCACCGAGGTGGTCCACCAGACCGTGGTGGAACAGCCGATACACGGTTGTCCGGTCGGTGTCCGTGGCCTGCCGCAGGAAGAACTTGGCTTCGCCGAGCCCCCCGCGGATGTCGCTGAGGGTAGGTCTCGGCAGCCTGGTATCCAGGGCCGCCCCCACCACCCGGGCGATGATCGTGATGGGCATGCCCTGTCCCTTTGCCTGTGCGAGCACTGCCATGATCGGACGGAGCCACGGCTGGTCCTCGCGGTCCTTAAGGTCGAGTTCCAGCACCTCAGGCAGGGTGGTGGGCGCGTTCGCACCCAGTTGCTCGGCCTGCCCGGGGCCGAGCTGGGACGGTTCCGGGTGCGTCGTGATCAGGTGGCGGGTGTAGAGACCGGCGACAAGGAACGGGCCCCAGCGCCGTCCTTCGGCGTCCTCCCGGGCTGCGGCGAGCACCCGGGCGACCTCACTGGCGAACGCACCGGAGACCGCGCCGTGCCGCCGATACTTCGGAACGGCCCTGAGCAGCTCCGTGACGTAATTGTGCAGGTCGTCTTCCAGTACCTCGCCCGGTACATCGTCCAGGTCCACGAACAGTCCCAACTCCCGCGCCAACGCCAGCAGCGGCTGGAACTCGTCGTAGCGCCGGAGGCCGACTAGGAGCCGGGCTGCGGAGCTGCCGCTGGCTCTGTGTGCCCCGACCATCGGGAGCAGCAGCTCGTTCAGAACGGTCTCGGCGCCGTCCGCTTCGTCCAATGCATCCAGCACCACGACCGTCGGCGTCGCCTGTTCGGACATCAGCGAAACCAGTTCGGCGGCGGACACCTCGGTGGGGATGCCGAGTTGAGCTGCGATCGACTCCACGATCTGCCCGAGGCCACGGCTGCGAGCGTGCACCGCTGCCAGCCCATCGATCGGATACGGGGCTTGCGCAACACGGTCCCACACCGGCTTCGTCGGTTCCCGCAACTGTGGGTGACCAGCGCATACCAGGACGCCCAGCAACGCCGACTTGCCGACGCCGGGACTGCCGGTGACCACGGACAGCGCCTCGTCGCCGACACCGTTCAGCCACGGTGACAACCGGCGCAATTCGCGTTCTCGCCCGCTGAAGCAACCCACCAGTCCGTCAGCGTGTTCCGCCAGCCTGCCGACGCCGGCGGCACGCTCCAGGAAATGTTTGGTGTCCAGCCCCTCATGCAAATCGTCGAGGAACGGCAGCAGCCCTGGCTCGAGACGCGTGCGCAACCGGCTGCGGGAGTTGTTGGTGTAGGCCGGGTTGCGGAAGAACGGCAGGTCCGGTTCGACGCTCATATCAATGAGAGTTGCGGTGACCTGCTGGTGGGCGGCGTCGTCTTCCGTGGCCAGGAGGTTGACCTCCTGATGGATCGCCCTGGCGACCGTCCGGAGCGGAACGTGCTCGACACCGGGGTCGATGTCCAGAGCGCCGTCCTGGACCGAGCGCAAGACGTTGATTACCGCTGCTGTGAAGCGCCCGTCGTAGGCCACTTGCTGGCTTTGACACGCTGCGATCACCCACCCCCGTACCTGCCGGGGGTCGACATTGCTCTGCCAGGGCAGCCGAGCGGCCGCTCCGGCGAAACACAGATCGAGCAGGAACAACGTCAGCGGGCGACCGGGCAGGTTCTGCAGGTTGGTGAGCCAGTGCGCCACATCGGTGTTCTGATGCGGCGATCCGTCGGAGCCGAGCACGTAGACAGTCGCGTCTCCGTCGGCGGCGTGACCATGGCTGATCACGTGGACGAGAAGCAGGTCGTCAGGTTCGGCCGATTCGAGCTCGGCAGTGACTTGCGCGCCCAATGCCTCAGTCGTCAGCGTGTGTTCGGCTACCGCCACGGTCTCATAGCCGAGATTCTGGAGGGTAGTGGCGAGGTCCGGCACGAGTTCGGCGGTGAAGGGGAGGGGTTCCAGCGACGAGCCAGCAGTGACCGGCTGGGAGCCGGATACGCCGATGATGAGTGCTCGGCGGCGGCGAGCAGGCAGCGCAGCAGAGAGATCAGCTCGCGTGCCGGCGTATCGGTGGGAGGTTGTCCCCCCGAGCGTGCGTGCTTGCTCCGCTGGCCACGTCGTAAAGTCCGGCTCACGGGTCGACTGCGGCAAGCGTCGGGCCGCGCTGCCTTCCGTGTCCGTCATTGCTCTCCATGTCCGGTACCGTAGCTGATGGGCAGATTGTAAATGGCGCCAGGATCGGTGCAGGTCAGCAGTTCGGCGACCGATCGCACCGTGTACGACCCCGGCATGCAGGTATGGCGAGTTCCTGTCCTGGGCGTACCGTGCGGCCGGGTTCCGAGGGCGGAGTGCGGCTGGTCAGGCGTGAAATCAACCACGGCGTCGGGTGACGGGGCTGGTGCTCGATGTGGCGTTGTGGATGTATATGGGAATCGGCACCCGATGAGGCTGCCGCTGGCTGGGTGCTGGCGCCCAGGGATAACACCTCGGCGCTACTACGCTCGCCCGCGTGACCAGCAACGCCTTCCCTGATCCGCCGTTGCAGCCGCTGAGGTTTCTGCTGGAAGGGCCGCCGAAGGTTGGTAAGACGGTGGCGATGCGCCGCTTGGTTGAGCTGTTGCGGGAGCATGGTGTGGCGGTCAGTGGCTTTGTGACCGATGAGATACGTGAGCGGGATCGGCGAGTCGGCTTCGTGGTGCGTGATGTGGCCGGGTCGGAAGCCGTCTTGGCCCACCAGGACTTTCAGACCGGTGTGCAGGTCAGCCGCTTTGGTGTTGACGTTCCTGCCTTCGAGCGGGTGGCCTTGCCAGCCTTGCGCTGCGCCCAGGAAACCGGCGGTGCGGTGATCATTGATGAGTTGGGCCGTATGGAGCTGGCGTCCGCGCCGTTTGTGGCGGCTGTGGAGACCCTGCTCGCTAGCTCTTTGCCAGTCGTGGCCACGGTGCATGTGTACGGGCACCCCGTCACCGATGCCCTTAAGCGACGTGCAGATGTACAGCGCGTCGCGGTCACCGAGGCCAATCGCGATGAGTTGCCTGCTCGGCTGTTTCGGCAGCTCACGGGCTCGGCAGGGCGGGCCGGTTGAGGGCGGTGGTCAGGACCCGATTGTGTTGATTCACGGCGCGAGTCACGTCGAGCTGTGGGTACTTGCGGTTTATCGTGGTCGCAAGGTCGCCCAGCCGGCTCATCACTGAGCCGGTCAGCCGTTCGGAGGCAAGCGCGGTGTGGACCTCCTGTGCCGCGTCGTCTGGTACGCCCAACTCGACGTACGCCAGGGCGAGATCAAGCCGCGCGATCGCCTCCCGGGTGGGAGAGCGCTCCTCGGGACTGGCGTTGCCATAAAAGACGATAGCCTCTTTGGCGTACGGCACCGCTTGTTTGGGCTGGCCGAGCCAGATGTAGGAAGACGCGGCATAGGACGTCACGCGACCGTTGTCGGCGGAAAACAGAGTGGAATCCTGCGTTGTGAGCTGGTCGAGCCGAGTTCGGGTCGCAAGCAGTGCGTCAGTGAAGTGGTCGTAAGCACCTATCCGCGCATATGCCCGCGCCAGCTGAGCTGAGACCCGGGTCGCGGCGGCGCTGCCTTCAGGTGCGCGGCTGAGGCCCTTGAGCGCGGCGTCCCGGGCAACGGCGGGCCGGTGGTTGTACATGGCGATGGAAGCTTGGGCATCCATCGCCCAGGCGCAGATGCTACCGTCTTCTGCCTGCCAGCCGTGCTCCCAGGCATCAAGGCAGTACGCATCGGCGGCCACAGCGTTGCCGAGGTCATGGCTCAGCCAGCCGAGCACGATCGAGAGCCAGCCTGCGCAGCGGTAGAGGTCGCGGCCTTGCCGCAGGGTGTGCTGGCCGTTGATGAGGCAGGCGACTTTCTGGCGGTACCAGCGGGCCTTGGGAAACAGCTCAGCTGGTGGTGTGTGCGCAAAACTGGCTGCCATGCCCGCAATAGCCAGCTCGACGTGTTCAAGCGTGTGGGGTCCGATGTTGCTCGCTTCAGCTCGCCGGGTGAACTCCATCGCGTCGGCAGCAGCAGCTGAG
>JBOHFU010000259.1:0-5580 GCA_050699675.1 Pseudonocardiaceae bacterium | reverse complement strand
TGCTGGTGTGCTGCCGCTGGGACATAACCATCCGGAGCTGGTCCGTGCGGCGACCGAGCAGCTCAGTGTGTTCACCCATGGTCTGGACTTCCCGACCCCGGCCAAGGACGCCTTCACCGAGGCCCAGCTGTCCATGCTCCCGCCGGGTATGCGCAGCCGTATGAAAATGCACTTCTGCGGGCCTACCGGCGCCAATGCCGTTGACGCCGCAGTGAAGCTCTGCAAAACCGCGACCGGCCGCGGTGACGTCATCTCCTTCCAGGGCGGTTTCCACGGCACCACCCATGCCGCGATGGCACTCACCGGACTGGTGGCGAATAAGGCCCCCGTCCCCAACGGTGTCCCCGGCGTGCACTTCTTCCCGTACTCCTCGTGCAACCGGTGCCCCGTTGGCCTCGCCCCGCTGACCTGCACGATCAACTGTGTGCATTACCTGGAGCAGGCACTGCAGGACGCCAACGGGGGGATACCGCTGCCGGCTGCGGTCGTGCTGGAGATGGTGCAAGGCGAAGGCGGTGTCGTGCCCGCTCACCCCGAGTTCGTCCGGCGAGTACGCGCGCTTACTCGCAGCCTGGACATTCCCCTGGTGGTGGATGAGGTGCAGACCGGCTGCGGCCGCACCGGCACCTGGTTCGCCTTCGAGCACTACGACATCGAGCCCGACGTCATCATCGCGTCGAAAGCACTGAGTGGTATCGGCGCCCCCGTTGCGATCATCATGTACGAGGAGCGGCTGGATACCTGGGCGCCGGGTGCGCATACCGGGACCTTCCGGGGCAACCAGCTGGCCTTCGCGGCGGGCGTTGAGACGATCCGGATCTTCCGCCGGGACGATGTGCTGGGCAACGTGCGCCGGCGCGGCGAGCAGATCTCCCAGGCGCTTGCCGGATTCCGGAACAACCCGTGGGTCCGCGACGTGCGCGGCCGAGGACTCATGTGGGGTATTGAGCTGGCCGACCCGCTTAACGGGCAGCCTTGCGGTGAACTGGCAGGCCAGATCCAGGCGGCAGCGTTGCGCCGAGGGCTGATTGTCGAGCTCGGCGGCCGCAACGACTGCGTCGTGCGGATGTTGCCACCGCTCAACGTGACCGCCGAGGTCATCGACACCGCGTGCGCGATCCTGCGCGACGCCCTGCAGGAATGCTGCCCACCGACCATCTGGTCGCCGGGGCCACTGATAGAGATCAACTAACCGTACGGGTGTACCGCTCGTCGCTGTCGGGGAGACGCGCTGACGGCGGATCGCACCTGACCACGGCTGAGAACAGCGGCCTGATTCGAGGGAGCACCATTACCATGGGGGCAGGCAGATTTGTTGACCTTTCGTTCGGCAGGGCGACGCCTGACCATGTCCTGGTCTGCGCGCAGGCTGACCACACGATCCGGTGGCGACCCGGCGAACGCCTCGATCATCTCTTCGAGGACCGGTGCGACCGGATGCAACACAGCGACATGCAACGTCGTGGCCAGCTCGCCGTGGATACCGACGAGACCGTCCTGACCTATGACCAGCTGGACGCGCTGGCCAACAAGCTCGCTCGCTATCTGCTGGCCCGGGGCGCTCGGCCTGGTGATCGGATCGGCCTGCTGCTCGACAGCGCCGCGTGCTCCTACGTCGGCATGCTGGCCGTACTCAAGATCCACGCTGTGTACGTGCCGCTGGACGCGGGTTTCCCGCCCGATCGGTTGTCCTACATCGTGGGCGACGCCGGCGTGAGCATGGTGCTCTCGCGCTCGCGCCTGCATGACCGCGTCGGGCACCTGGCCACCACGCTGCTGTATCTCGACGAGATATCGGCACAGATCATGATGCAGGACGACCACCGGCTCGCCGCCACGGAGAAGGGCGACCCCGTCGATGAGCTCTGTTACATCATCTACACGTCGGGCTCGACCGGCCGGCCGAAGGGGGTGGCGATCGAGCACGCCAGCATCTGCAACTTCGTCCGCGTCGCGGTCGAAGTCTATGGGATCCAGCCGTCTGACCGGGTCTATCAGGGCATGACGATCGCCTTCGACTTCTCCGTAGAGGAGATCTGGGTGCCGCTGCTCGCCGGGGCAACGCTGGTTCCCAAGCCGAGCGGGACCAGCCTGCTGGGAGCGGAGCTGGGCGACTTCCTCCACGACAACAAGGTCACGGCAGTGTGCTGCGTGCCGACCCTCCTGGCGACCCTCGATGAGGACCTGCCCGAGCTGCGCTTCCTGCTGGTGTCCGGCGAGGCGTGCCCGCAGGACCTCATCAGTCGCTGGCACCGGTCCGACCGCAGGTTCCTCAACGTCTACGGCCCGACCGAGGGTACGGTCACCGCGACCTGGACCTCGGTCCACCCGGACCGGCCGGTGACGATCGGTGTGCCACTTCCGACCTACTCCGCGGTGATTCTCGATCCGGACGAGGACACGGCGGTCCGGCGCGGTGAGGTGGGCGAGATCGGCATCGCGGGGATCGGGCTCGCGCGCGGCTACCTCAACCGTGACGATCTCACCGAACGGGCGTTCATCCGCGACTTCATCGGGATAGCCAACAATCCATCGGGCCGGATCTATCGCACCGGAGACCTGGGCCGGATCAACGACGATGGTGAGATCGAGTACCACGGCCGGATCGACACCCAGGTCAAGATCCGCGGCTACCGCATCGAACTGACCGAGATCGAGTCGGTGCTACTGCAGGTGCCAGGGATCGCGCAGGCGGTGGTCGATACCTACAAACCGGAGCCCGGCACTGTGGAGCTGGTCGCCTACTACACGCTGCGCACCGGCACCGCAGACGTAGACAAGCAGCAGCTCTACGAGCATCTGCGCGAGCGGCTCCCGCAGTACATGATCCCGGCGTACCTCGAGGAGCTCGCGGTCATCCCGATGCTCCCGAGCGATAAGGCCGACCGCAAGAGCCTTCCTGCCCCGAGCAGCCGGCGACGCCAGGCCACACAGCACACGCACGTCGCTGCGGCCACTCATACCGAGAGGCTCCTCGCTGACGCGCTGGCCAGTGTGTTGCGTCTGGAGCAGGTGTCGGTTGACGGTCACTTCTTCGACGAGCTGGGTGCCAGCTCGCTGCTCCTGGCGCAGTTCTGCGCCCGGATCCGCAAGCACGCGGACCTCCCGCCGGTGTCCATGAGAGACGTCTACCTGCACCCGACGATCCGGAGTCTGGCTGCGACCCTCGAGGACGCGGTGCCCACCGCCGAGCCACCGCCTCCGGTGTCGACAGAGCCGGTGACGGTTGCCGGCACGGCACAGTACGTCCTGTGCGGAGCGCTGCAGCTCCTGCTGTTCCTCGGATCCGTCTACCTCGGTGCGCTCGTGCTGGAAGCAGGCTTCCACTGGACCGTCGCCGGCGCCGGGTTGATCGACACATGGCAGCGGTCGCTCGTGCTCAGCGCGGTGAGCTTCCTCGCGCTGTGCACGCTTCCGATCCTGCTGAAGTGGGTGCTCATCGGTCGGTGGAAGGCGCACGAGATCCCGGTCTGGAGTCTGCGCTACGTCCGCTTCTGGCTGGTCAAGATCCTGATCCGGTCGAACCCCATGGTGCTGTTCGTCGGTTCACCGCTCTACGTGCTCTACCTCAGAGCGCTGGGCGCGAAGATCGGCCGCGGCGTGACGATCTTCTCCCGGACTGTGCCGGTGTGCACCGACCTGCTCACTATCGGCGACCGCACGGTCATCCGTAAGGACACGTCGTTCACCTGCTACCGGGCCCACGCCGGTCGGATCCAGCTGGGCGCCGTCACCTTGGGAAACGACGTAGTCGTCGGCGAGGCCGCTGTGCTCGACGTCCAGACATCGATGGGCGACGGGGCTCAGCTCGGTCACGCGTCGTGCCTCAACGCCGGCCAAGCGATTCCCGACGGCCAGCGCTGGCACGGTTCGCCGGCGCAGCGGACCGACGCCGACTACCGGGCGGTGGAACCGGCCCGCTGCGGTCGGTTCAGGAGGTTCTTCTACAGCCTGACCCAGCTGCTCACCGCGCTGGTCCTGACCGGGCCGCTGGGGATCACTATCATGGTCACGCTGCTCAAGGAGGTCCCGTGGCTCGCCGGAATAATCGGCCCGGGCCATCACACGTTGACCAGCGCGACATTTTACCGCGATGTTCTGGTCATCTCCCTCGTGTTGTTCATCGGCGGCGTGCTCATGGGACTCGCGTTCGTGGTCACCGTCCCGCGCGTACTGAACCTCGCCCTCAAACCGGACACCGTGTACCCGCTGTACGGCTTCCATTACTGGATCCAGCGGACGATCGCGGGCATGACCAACAGCAGGTTCTTCACATTTCTCTTCGGTGACAGCTCCGCGATCGTCCACTACCTGCGCGCACTCGGATACGATCTTTCCCGCGTCGAGCAGACCGGGTCGAACTTCGGCATGGCGGTCAAGCATGAGACGCCGTACCTGAGCTCGGTCGGCAGCGGCACGATGGTCTCCGACGGGCTCTCCTTCATCAATGCCGACTTTTCCAGCACGTCCTTCCGGGTGTCACGGGTATCGATAGGGCCGCGCAACTTCCTCGGGAACAACATCGTTTACCCATCCCAGGGTAAGACCGGCGAAAACTGCCTCCTCGCCACGAAGGTGATGGTCCCGATCGACGGGGATGTCCGGGAGGGTGTCGGGCTCCTGGGGTCCCCGCCTTTCGAGATCCCACGGTCGGTACAGCGCGACAGCATGTTTGACGCCGTAAAGAGCGGGGACGAGCTACGCCGCCGCCTCAGCGCGAAGAACCGGCACAACGCGGTCACCATCGGGTTGTTCCTGCTCGTGCGGTGGTTCTTCTTCTTCGTCGTCACCCTGCTCGCTATGGTCACGGCGGATGTATTCTACCTGTTCGGCGAGTTGGCGCTTGCTTCGGCCATGGTCTTCACCTACTTGGTCAGTGTCGCCTACTTCGTCCTCGTTGACCGTGCCGTCACCATGTTCCGCCCACTGCAACCGAAGTTCTGCCCGATCTACGACCTCGCCTTCTGGCAGCACGAGCGCTTCTGGAAAGTGCCCGCGATGATGTACATACAGGCGTTCAACGGCACCCCGTTCAAGAATACGATTTGGCGGCTACTGGGCGTCCGGATGGGGCAGCGCGTATTCGACGACGGCTGCTGGCTGACCGAGCGCACCCTCGTTTCCATCGGGAACGCCTGCACGCTCAATGCGGGGAGCACGATCCAGAGCCACTCGCTGGAGGACGGCGTGTTCAAGTCCGACCGCATCACGATCGGCGCCGGCTGCACCGCCGGGATCAATTCCTTCATCCACTACGGGGTGACGATGGGCAATGGCGCAGTCGTCGACGCCGACGCCTTTCTCATGAAGGGCGAGGAGGTCGCGCCGCATGCCCGGTGGTGGGGAAACCCGGCCCACTGCGCGACGTCCCCTCACCTGGGGCTGGATCGATGAGTGACAGCCCGAGACCAGCGCCCCGCCGGACGCCAGTCGCTGGCCGCGCCGAGGGCACAGCGGCCGCCGGAGCGCCGTCAGATCGCCCGGGACGAGTAATAGGGGTGGACGTGGCGCGAGGGGTCGCGCTGATCGGCATGATGGCGGTGCACGTCTTCGCCACCTTCGACCGCCACGGCACACCCA
>JBOHFU010000258.1:0-5582 GCA_050699675.1 Pseudonocardiaceae bacterium | reverse complement strand
GTAGACGCGCAGCTGCCCATCCGGCGGGGTCGGCAGCGGGTACAGCGTGGTGATCGGCCGGGCCTGGGTCAGCCACCGCTCCCCCGCGGCGTCCACCGCCCACTCGATGTCCTGTGGCGCGCCGTAATGCGCCTGGACGCGCTGCCCCAACGCAGTGAGATCACGGATCTGTGCGTCGCTCAGGCATGGCTGCCCGGCTTCCGCGGACCGCGCGACCTGCTCGGTGCCCCCACCGGGCAGCGAACGGACGACAACCCGCTTGTCGCCCAGCCTGCGTTCTAGGACTGCACCGGTGGCATCGACGACGAAGTGGTCGGGGTTGACCGCGCCGGATACTACCGCTTCGCCCAGGCCGGGGCTGGCGTCGATGACCGTGTGCCCGCGGTGGCCGGTCACCGGGTCGGCGGTGAAGAGCACTCCGGCGACCTCGGAGTCGATCATCCGCTGGACAACGACCGCAAGTCGCACGGTGGCGTGGTCGATGCCGTTGGTTGTCCGGTAGCTGACCGCCCGGTCGGTCCACAGCGACGCCCAGCATCGGCGCACCGCGTCGAGCACGGCGTCCGCACCGACGATGTTGAGGAAGGTGTCCTGCTGGCCGGCGAAACTCGCCCAGGGTAGGTCCTCCGCGGTCGCCGAGGACCGTACCGCGACCGGCACGTCGTTCCCGAGGGCGTGGTAGGCGCGATCGATCGAATCTGCGACAGTCGCCGGTACCGGCGACGCGAGGATCGCGGTACGAGCGTGCTCGGCGAGCCCTCCCGCGTCCTGCGCCGCGGGGTCGAAGGCATCGGCAGCGACCTGCTGGTAGGCCGCCGTGGTGACGCAGAACCCTGGCGGCACCGGGAACCCCGCGCGGATCAGCTCACCGAGATTCGCCGCCTTGCCCCCCACGACGGGCAGCAGCTGCGCACCGAGGCAGCCGAGATCGAGCACGAGTTCCTGGTCGACCGAACCAGGTCGCTGGGTCGTAGTCATACCCAACGGTAACTCCGTTACCGAAAAAACTCAACAACTGATGAAAATTTTGGAAATGGCTGTTGTGGGTGCTCAAGTGTGCTCGGCGGCGAGTTGATCGACGGTTGTCCCGTCGACCAGCCGGTCCAACGTTGCGATCATCGTGGCGCAGTCGCGAGCCGGGTGGTTAGTCGGGCAGTTCAGCGCGTGGGTCAGGAACTTCTGCGCTCCGTGCGCCTGCGCGATCATCCTGTCCAGTTCGGCGATCTGCTGACGTACGGTCTGGCGCCACTGTGGACCGGGGCATCGAGGATGGCGGCCGCAGTGTCCAAAGGCAGCCCCAGGTCGTGGGCAATCTTCAAGAACGCCAGGCGCCGTAGCTCCTCGGGTCCGTACATCCGTCGCCCTGCCTGCCGCGCCGGCGGGGACACCAGCCCACGTTCGTCGTAATAGCGCAATGCCGAGGCGTTCAGCCCGAGCCGATCCGCGGCCTGGCCGATCGGGATGAGATTCATTCCTCATTTGACTTCAAGTTGGCTTGAACCTGCAAGGTGGACCTATGACCGCTGATGCCGTCAACCATCATGCCGGCTATCCGGGCTTTGCCGGGGTGACCGGACTGTTAGCCGGGCTCACGATGATCGTCGCAGGGGGTGCCATCGCCCGCCTCGCCGCAGACCTGGCCTCCGTGTCGGATGCCGACCGTGTCATCGACGTCGGTTGCGGCCCCGGCACCGCGGTCAGAGAAGCCGCCCGCCGTGGGGCGCGCGTGACCGGTGTGGATCCGGCACCCGTGATGCTCCGGCTCGCTCGGACGCTGACTCGGAACCGGCCTGCCATCACCTGGGCCGAGGGCGCCGCGGAAGTTCTGCGGCAGCCGGACGGGTCGGCGACGGTGGTGTGGGCGCTGGCGACAATTCACCACTGGACGGATGTCACCGCGGGACTCGCCGAGGCAAAGCGGGTGCTCGCCCCTGGTGGGCGGTTCCTCGCGATCGAGCGCCACGTGCGTCCCGGCGCCACCGGTCTCGCCAGCCACGGGTGGGCGGACCACCAAGCCGAGTCCTTTGCAGCCCAGTGTCAGGCGGCGGGCTTTGTCGACGTGCGCCTCGAGAGGCACGCGCCCGGCCGACGTGCCGTCTGTGTGGTTAGCGCCGTCCGACCATGAGCAGGTAGAGGTCGTCCTGGGCCACCTCCTCGGCCACAGCTTGAGACGTCACGCTGGCTCGCGCCAGCCGGACGAGCGACGCGTGGTACCGCTTCACGAGATCCCGGAAGGCACCCTCGTCGACCTCGGCCGCCCAGACGCATTCAGCAGGCTCAGCGGGGTTATCGGGCACCGTTTTAGCCCGCTGAGCCTGCTGAATGCGGCAACCGCTCACCGGGTCGGCTGCTGAGCGCTCAAACAGGGCGGACACCGCGGGTGAGGAGGTGGGCCACGTAGGTCGCCAGCTCTGCGGCGGTCCACGGATAGTGCTCCAGAACAAGCATGCGGGCGCAGGATTCGGCGACCGAGGCGATCAGCTCAGCGACGACGGGCGCCTTGCGGTCGATGTCGTCGACCTCGGCCACCACCAGGTACTGGCGCACCAGCTCGCGTAGCTGACCCACCACCCTGTCTCGGACACGTCGCACCCGCGCTGCCACCACAGAACCGGAGCTCCAGCCGGAGGCGAACACCACCCGCCATGAGTTCTGCGCCTGACCCGCCCCGGCAAGAAAGGCCGTGAGCCCTGCGGCCAGCACGGCCTCTAGGTTGTCGGAGACCAGATTGCTAGGTAACGCATCGGTGATGGCGTCCAGCAGGCGACGCTCCTCGCGGTCCAGCAGCGCGAGCAGCAACTCGTCCTTGTTCGGGTAGCACTCGTACACCACCGGCTTCGTCACACCGGCCGCATCGGCCACCGCCTGCATGGACGTGCCCCGATAACCGCGCTCGACGTAAACCTCCAACGCCGCGTCGAGGATCAGCGGTCGCCGGCGTTCGGGGCCGAGATGCGCGGCCCGAGCGCGGCCGGCCCGGCCCGGCCCGCTGGCCGCCAGCGACACCACCTTCCGATTCGCCACTTGACAAACCTACCAGCACGTAGCAAGTTCCTACGAAGAGGTAGGAAGAGCCCTCAGGGAGGTGGCAGATGGCAGCCAAGGGGGTAACTGATCCCGCCGATCTGGCGAAGTTCCGCGAGGTGCAGCAGCTGGCCTATGCCGCGGCGCAGTCAGTCGCGGGAACGCTGGAGCCGGGCGTGACCGAGAAGCAAGCGGCCCGCCGGATCCGCGAGTACCTGGTCGAGCGTGGCGTGCAGGACTGGTTCCACACGCCGTTCGCGTGGTTCGGTGACCGCACCGCGTTCCGCGGTTTCCGGGTGCCGCTGCAGTTCTTCCCGACCAACCGGCGGCTGGCCGACGGCATGCCCTTCATCCTCGACTGCGCGCCGGTGCGCGACGGATACATGGCCGACATCGGCTACGCCGGCTGCTTGGGCACCAACCGGATCTACGAGCAGCTGATGGACGACCTGTCGGAGTACCGGACCCTGATCGTCGACAGGGTGTGCGAAGGCGTACCACTCAAGCAGATCTACCGCGACGTCGATGAGCTGATCACCCGGCAGGGATATGACAACCGGCACCGCGTCTATCCCGGGCGGGTCATTGGGCACCAGGTCGGCAAGGTGCGCTCGAGGCTGCCGAAGTTCATCGCGGCTGGCTTCGGCATCCGCTCACTGCAGACCCTGGTCGGTGACCTGATCGTGGAGCGGATGCACCACCGCTCGCCACTGTGGGCCGATGGCGAGATCTCCAACCACCCGGCAACTCCGGGTTTGTGGGCGGTCGAGCCGCACATCGGTTTCCGCGACGTCGGGGTGAAGTTCGAGGAGATCCTCGTGGTGACCGAAACTGGTAGCGCCTGCTGGCTGGACGACGATCTGCCGCACGTGCAGCGCTGGCAGCAAGCATCAGCCGCGTGATGACCAGCGAGGTGACCGCGACTGACGGCGTACCGCTTCGGGTGTTCGAGTCCGGACGGGCCGGCGCACCCACGGTGGTCTGCGTGCACGGATACCCCGACGACCACACCGTGTGGACCGGCGTCGCGACCGAGCTGGCACCGCGCTACCACGTGGTGAGCTACGACGTCCGGGGTGCCGGCGAGTCCGGGAAACCCCGCAACCGTCAGGCATACCGTCTCGACCAGCTCACGCAAGATCTGGCCGCGGTAGCCGACGCGGTCAGCCCGAACCGTCCGGTGCATCTGCTCGCCCATGATTGGGGGGCGATCCAAGCCTGGCATGCCGTGACCGGGGAGCGGCTGCATGGCCGGGTCGCCTCATTCACGTCGATCTCCGGGCCATGCCTGGACCACGCGGATCACTGGTTGCGCGCCCGGCTACGCCGGCCGACGCCGCGCGCGCTACGCGAACTGATCACCCAGCTGGTGTCGAGTTGGTACATCGCGCTCTTCCAGTTACCTCTGCTACCGGAGCTGGGCTGGCGCACCGGGTTCGCGCAGCGCGCGCTCGCGCTCCTGGACTCCACGAGCACTCCCGCTGTGTCGGACGCGGTGAATGGGCTACAGCTGTACCGGGCGAACATGCTGCCCCGGCTAGGGCTACCCGGTGCCCGGACGACCGACGTCCCGGTGCAAGTCCTTGCACCGCAACGGGATCCGTTCGTCTCAGTGGCCCTGCAGACCGACATCAGCCAGTGGGTTCCCAACCTCGCGGTGCGCGTACTGCCCGGCGGGCACTGGCTGCCGCGAACCGACCCGGAGACCGTGGCGCGTTGCGCCAGTGAGCTGATCGAGCACGCCGAGGGCGGGCCGGAAGTGCGCGCGCTGCGCCGCGCCCGGGTGCGGCAGCGACGCGGGCGGTTCGAGGACAACCTCGTGGTGATCACCGGCGCGGGCAGCGGAATCGGCCGAGCCTGCGCTCTCGAGTTCGCCGAGCACGGTGCCGAGGTGGTGGTCACCGACACCGACCAGCAGGCGGTCGAGCGCACCGCCGTGCTGGCCCGGACGCTGGGGCCGAGCGCGCACGCGTACAGAGTGGACGTCTCGGATGGGGGCGCGATGGAGAAATTCGCCACCGTGCTGCGCGAAGAGCATGGCATCCCGGACATTGTGATCAACAACGCCGGCATCGGCATGGCTGGGCCCTTCCTCGACACCACGGTGGCCGACTGGGAACAGATCATCGACGTCAACCTGTGGGGCGTCATCCACGGTTGCCGGGTCCTGGGCGGGATGCTGGTAGCAGGCGGCGCGGGCGGAACCATCGTCAACATCGCATCCGCCGCCGCGTACCTGCCGTCCCGGGCGCTCCCGGCGTACACCACGACCAAGGCCGCGGTCCTGGCGCTGAGCCAATGCCTGCGCGCGGAACTGGCCGAGCATGGCGTCGGCGTGGTGGCGGTATGCCCCGGCTTCGTGCACACCAACATCACCAGCACGGCCCGGTTCGTCGGCCTTGGCGCCGCCGAAGAGCGCACCACCCAGCAGCGCGTGACCGCGCTCTACCGCCGCCGCAACTTCACCCCGGACCGGGCGGCGAAGGAGATCCTGCGGGCAGTCGAGCGCAACGCTGCAATCGCCCCGGTCACTCCCGAAGCCAAAGTCGGCCTGCTGG
>JBOHFU010000257.1:0-5586 GCA_050699675.1 Pseudonocardiaceae bacterium | reverse complement strand
CTTGACATCGCAGCGCCCGCCGGATGGGATCTCGCCGCGCAAGAGTCGGTCGATGGCGGCGCGGATCCGATTCTCGTTCTGGAGACGTTGGGCGGCAGTGATTCTCACGTGTCGGCCTCGTTGTCTGTCTTGGGTGTGGTGGCGGCGCCGATGTTGGCGATCACACGTAATGCGCGGTCGTAGTCGGCTTGCAGCCGGGTTCGTTCGGGTCTTGCGGGTGGGGCCGAGGCTGCCGAGGAAGGTCTTGGTTTGTGCGGCGTGATCGGCCCAGACGGGCCGGTGGCAGGGATGGTGGGTGGCTTGCGGGCAGCGCGCGGAGTCACACATGCCGGCCAGGGGGCGGTCGGCGTGCGGGGTGCCGGCGAGTTTCAGGCAGAGCGCCCGGGAGGGGTCGGTGAACCAGCAGTAGTTGGCTGCGCCCAGATGCAGTGCTTGGGTGCGTTTGGTGAGCAGGTTGAGGACTTCCCGGTCGCTGCGCTGGGTCTTCGGCGTCCCCACTTCGCTGGTGGTGAGTTTGCCGTCGATGTGGGCGAAGAACTCGGTCAGCTCGCGGGCTCCCGGCCCGGCGGGCATGATGCCTTGCTGGTAGTTGCGGAACTCGGTCCAGACGAGGTCGAGGTTGCGCTCGGCTTCGTGCTTGTTGACTTCAGCCAACAGTTCGGCCTGTGCTCCGCCCGGCCGCGACGCATAGCCCTCTGTTGTTGCCGTGGCGATGTGCTTGAGGTGTAGTTTCGCTACGAGCAGGCCGCCGGGACGGTAGGCCAGCTCGATCGCCAGCGTGCGACGTAGAGCCCGGAGGTTGACCGGGGTTTCGGGGATGAGAGCGAGGCCGAGTCGCTGGCCGGCTGGCCCGTTGACCCAGTTGCGGAACCATTTGTAGCGGACGTCGAAAGCGAACCGGCCCAGCAGCGGTATTCCCTCGTTGGGGTTGTCATGCAGCTGTTCGAGCAGCTGTGCGGCGCGGTAAACGGGTTCGATGACGACCCACTCATCGGTGATGCCGCCCAACTGCTGGCCCTTGATGACTTTGCTGGCCAGCCGGTAACGGACCAACTCGGGACCATAGTGCTCGGGTGGGCGACAGCAGCCGACTACCAGTTCCATCAACTCCGACGAGCGCATGCCGGACACCGCAGCCAGCAGGACGATCCCAGCGGTGCGAACGACCCCGACCACCGCGACGGCTTCCAACCGGGCCAGCGGCAGCGTCCAGGCATGGGTGCCGTCCCCGTCGGCGCGGACGACGGCGGAAGCGTTGCGGCCGAAGGGTTTCTCCGCCCCGACGACGGACAAAGTCGCTTCGACCCGATCACGCAGATGAGGGATCCACTGCCGCCAGAACTGGCTGAACCCGGCCTGGCGAGCCAGCAGCCCGAGGGAGATCGGGGTCAGCGGATCCTCGGGTGACCAGCCGGCCGCTAGCCGGTCCCGGACGGTGTGCTCGGCCGCCATCGGCAGCGGTTCGCCCCGACGCTCGTAGTCCACCAGCAGCTGCGCAATCTCCTGTTCGGGCAGTGCGGAGGTCAAGACATGGTTCCCATGCGTGTACGACCACTTCAGGTCGGCGTCCCTGACCTGTGTGATCAGCTCGATGGCGTGCGGGCCGGCGTCGTTCGAACGGGGTGAGCGTGTCCCACCGGCGGCGAACGCCGTTGACCTGTCCGCCCCGAGAGTCCGGGTTAGTCACCAGCAGCGGCTCGCCCCAGCGTCGTAGCGGCCGCCAGGCCGAGCCGTCGGCAGTGACGGCACGGTCAAGTTCGAGATAATGGTGGACGGCCGCCAACGCGTCGTAGGAGATCCAGGTGGTGCGGAACTTACGCCCCTTCGTGATTCCGGCGGGAACAGGGAACGGGATCGGAATGGCCACGGGCTGAGGTGGAAGTGCCGGGATTTCGTAGGTCAGCAGGTAGGTGAACTCCTGTGACCGCAGCCCGGTGGACAGCGCGAGTTCGCCGACGGCGGCGTTGCGGGCCAGCTCACGGCCCCGGTAGCCGGTGTCCAGGGAACCGTCCGGAGCGAGACCGCGCAGGCCGCTGAGGAACAGGTCGGTGAAATCCGGTTCCAGGTACTTGATCGTCACGTGCGGTCTCGGAGTTCGCCGCACCGCCAGGTTCACCCGAACTTCCCTGCCGGTGCCGTGGAACAAGGCCCGCGCTGTGCGGTAGGTGAAGGGCTCGGCCTCAGCGTGGCCTTCCTCCATCGCCCACCGGTAGAACAGCGACAGGATGCTCATATGCTGGCCCCACGTCGTGGCGGCAAACCGCTGCTTGAGCGGGCCGGTCGCGCGATGCTCGGCGTACCGGCTCAGCCCCAGCTTCAAGCGATCCCGCGAGTCGAACAGTCCCACGCCATGCTCGGCCAGGAACTCCATCCACTCCTTGACCGCCCGCGTGTACGCCTCCCACGTCTTCGGCGACGGCGCACCGCTGGCCGGTAGCTCACGCAGCCACCGGTTCACCACGACCGCTGGCCGCGACGCGCCCGGCGCGTCCTCGAACCGCAGGTCGTTATCGACCAGCACTGGCATCCGTTCCGGGATCAGCGGTCGACGCTCGATCTCCCAGGACTCCCAGCCCTGGGACGAGAAGAAGCTCAAGATCATGACCGGAGACCATAGAAACACCACACGGCTCAAGGCAAAGCGCAAATGCGCTGCTCCCATACCCCGACGGCGCTAATCGCCACACGAAAACTAAGCGGAGATAAAATGCCGCAGCGAGTGAAGATCAAGCTCAGGATCCAGATCAGCGGCATCCCGCGCGATCTGGAATGCCTCGTTCAGCGACCGCGCCGACATGCGACCACACCGCTCGGTGACCCAGAAAGCAGGATGATTAGCCGGCGAGAACAGCGGGCGGACCTCGATGAGGTACTGATCGAGCACCGCCACGATCCAGTCCATCTCCGGCACCGTGAGCACAGTCCGGCGCTTGGGCGCGCCACCCGAAGACGACTTGCCCACCGCACGAACAACGCGCCCAACCTGCCATAGTCCGGGACCTTCGGGTTGCGCCGCAGGTCAGCCAGGGCCAGGCCGCAGACCTCCCGGCGGCGCAACCCGAACGCGTAGGCAGTCTTAAGCGCCGTGGCGTCCCGCATCGCCGCCAGAGCACCCTTCCGCCGTCGAGCCCTGGCCTCCTCCACCCGACTGTCGGCCGCGTCGAACAGCGCCTGCACCTCGTCGTAAGTCAACGGCCGACGACCAGGCTGCCCCTCGTAGTCAGTGACATGCGCGACGGTGTTCCACTCATGCAGGATCTGCTGCGGCGCCGCCCCGAACTGCTCCACACACTTCGCCGGCCACCCATACCGCGCGTCGGTGACGTAATCACAAAACAACCGCAGGTGATGCTGGTAGATCCTCGCCGTCGACGGCGCCACCGACAACGACGCAAAAAAACGCCTCGGCCTCCGCCGGATCCCACTGCCACGGATACTGGTTGGTGAACCCGCACCAACCTCCGCACCAAATCCAGCCTCGGCCCAATCGTGCCAACCTCCTTCAAAAACCGAGCACGCTGCTGCGTCGCCCACCCCTGCAACATCGCCTCGAACACCGCCGACGCCGGATCGAGGTGAACCACCCCACCCACCAGCGCCACACCCGCCGCCCCCGGAAGATCAACAACCCCACCCATGGCGTTGCATCTAACACAACATCGTTGAGTCAAGTCCAGCCACGGGAACCGCGTCGCAGCTCAACCACCCGAAAGGGGAGCCGACCCGAAAGCCGACTCCCCTTCCCACCTACAGGTAGAGCACCCGTAACACCCGGTGCTCAATACTGCATCAGATGCAATTCCGCTCATTATCAGCTGCAGCCGCTGGTGGAGCCGCAGCCCTCGCAGACGTAGCAGGAGCCGGCCGGCCGCATCTTGGTTCCACAGGTCAAGCACAGCGGCGCGTCGGCGGCCTTGCCCTGCTGCAGTTCCCACAGCTCCGTGGAGCTGCCCACGTACACCGGCGCCGGCCGGGCATGCGCTGCCGGGGAAGCGATGGTGGAGTCCGCCGAGGTGCGCAGGGATTCGATGTCGACAACGTTGCCCTGGCCGACGCCGTAATCGGCAGACACCTGCGCGGTACGCTCCTCAGCGGTCAGGATGCCCAGTTGCTCTCGCTTCTCTATGGGCAGGTGATCCAGCGCGATTCGACGGAACAGGTAGTCCACCACGCTGGTCGCGATCCGGATATCCGGGTCATCGGTCATCCCCGCTGGCTCGAAGCGCATGTTGACGAACTTCGAGACGTAGGTCTCCAGCGGCACGCCGTACTGCAGCGCTATCGAGATTCCCATCGAGAAGGCGTCCATCACGCCGGCCAGCGTGGAGCCCTGTTTGGACATCTTGACGAATATCTCGCCGAGACCGTCGTCCGGGTAAGATCCTGCGGTCAGGTAGCCCTCGGCACCACCGACGGTGAAGGAGACGGTTTCGCTGGGCCGCTTCTTGGGCAGCCGCTTGCGTACCGGCCTACCCTCCGCGACCACCTTCTCCGCCGCGGTGGTTGCGGTCTTTCCGGTGGACAGTGGTTGGCCCACCTTGCAGTTGTCACGGTAGATCGCCAGCGCCTTGATCCCCATCTTCCAGGATTGGAAGTAGATTTCCTCGACGTCGGCGACCGTGGCCTTTTCGGGCATGTTCACGGTCTTACTGATGGCTCCAGAGATGAACGGCTGGGTCGCCGCCATCATCCGAACATGCCCCATCGGCGCAATGGCTCGCTCCCCCATCGCGCAGTCGAACACCTCGTAATGCTCGGGACGCAGCCCAGGAGCATCGATCACGTGGCCGTGCTCGGCGATGTACTCGACGATCGCCTCACTCTGTTCCTCCTGGTAGCCCAGCGCAGCGAGTGCCTTCGGCACCGTCTGATTGACTATCTGCATGGACCCGCCGCCGACCAGCTTCTTGAACTTCACCAACGAAAAGTCCGGCTCAATCCCGGTCGTGTCACAATCCATCATGAACCCTATGGTTCCAGTCGGTGCGATTACACTGGCCTGAGCGTTGCGCCAACCATTCTTCTCGCCGATTCGAATGCCATCCTGCCACGCCTTCGTAGCGGCCTTCTGCACGGCTCGGTCGTTATGATGATAGGTACGGATCAGATCGTTGGCCGCAGCGTGCTTGCGCATTACCCGTTGGTGCGGTTCGGCGTTGCGCGCGTAGCCTTCGTAGGGGCCGACGACCCCGGCAAGTTCCGCAGAGCGCTTGTACGCGGTGCCGGTCATCAGCGAGGTGATCGCCGCAGCCAGCGCACGTCCACCGTCGGAGTCATATGCGTGCCCGGTGGCCATCAGCAACGCCCCGAGATTGGCGTAGCCGACGCCGAGCTGCCGGAACGCCTTGGTGGTGTCTGCAATGGCCTCGGTCGGGAAGTCCGCGAAGCAGATCGAGATGTCCATCGCGGTGATGACGAGCTCCACCGTCCTGGTAAACAGCTCCGCGTCGAATGTGAGATCCTCGCGGAGGAACTTCATCAGGTTGATGGACGCAAGGTTGCAGCTCGAGTTGTCGAGGTGCAAGTACTCGGAACACGGATTAGAGGCGGTGATACGTCCGGACTCCGGGCAGGTGTGCCAGTCGT
>JBOHFU010000256.1:2251-5606 GCA_050699675.1 Pseudonocardiaceae bacterium | reverse complement strand
CGGATGGCGGGCGAACTGCTCGCCAATCCCGTGATCGAAGACTGGACGGTGCGGCGGCTGTGACCGCGAGGATCGGTGTGATCACCTTTCCCGGCACGCTCGACGACGTCGACGCCGCCCGCGCAGTGCGCCGTGCTGGGGCCGAGCCGGTGGCGCTCTGGCACGCCGATGATGATCTGCGCGGGGTGGACGCGATCGTGGTGCCCGGTGGGTTCTCCTACGGCGACTACCTGCGCGCCGGCGCGATCGCCGCGCACCAGCCGGCGCTGCGGGCTGTCGTCGAAGCGGCTGGCCGCGGCATGCCGGTCCTGGGCATCTGCAACGGTTTCCAGATCCTGTGCGAGGCGGGCCTGTTGCCCGGCGCGCTGGTGCGCAACGTCGGGTTGCACTTCGTCTGCCGGGATCAGCGGCTGCGGGTGGAGAGCAGCGTGACGGCCTGGACGGGCCGGTATCCGCCGGGCACCGAGATCCTGGTACCGCTGAAGTCTATCGAGGGTCGCTATGTGGCCGATGCGGCGACGCTGGCCGAGCTTGAGGGCGACGGCCGCGTGGTGTTCCGCTATCTCGGCGGGGCCCCGAACGGCGCGATGCACGACATCGCCGGGATCGCCTCGGCGGACGGCCGGGTAGTCGGGCTGATGCCGCATCCCGAGCACGCGATCGACCCCCTCACCGGACCATCCGCTGACGGGCTGGACCTGTTCCGCTCGGCCGTCGTCGCGGTGCTCGCCGGATCGCCATTCGGCTCCGAATAGCGCTTGGCGTGCGGCCGGTAACCGCCATTCGGCTCCGAATGGCGACGAATAAGCTCATCGGGTGGGCAACGTCGACTCCGTGCAGCGTGCTGCTGCTAACCCTGACCATCCGCAGCCCTATCGCGAGCTCGGGCTTGCCGACGACGAGTACGCGCGGGTCCGCGAGATCCTCGGGCGCCGGCCCACCGAGGCCGAGCTGGCGATGTACTCGGTGATGTGGAGCGAGCACTGTTCCTACAAGTCCTCCAAGGTGCATCTGCGCTATTTCGGGGAGACCACCACAGCGGCGATGCGGCAGCGGATGCTCGCCGGGATTGGTGAGAATGCCGGCGTGGTCGAGGTCGGCGACGGCTGGGCGGTGACCTTCAAGATCGAGTCACACAACCATCCGTCCTATGTGGAGCCCTATCAGGGCGCAGCGACCGGGGTCGGCGGGATCGTCCGCGACATCATGGCGATGGGCGCGCGGCCGATCGCGGTGGCCGACCCACTGCGGTTCGGCCCCGCTGGTGCCGCTGACACGAAACGGGTGCTGCCCGGGGTGGTCGCCGGAATCGGGGGTTACGGCAACTGCCTTGGCCTGCCCAACATCGGTGGCGAGGTCGTCTTCGACCCCTCCTACGCGGGTAACCCGCTGGTCAACGCGCTGTGCGTAGGGGCGATGCGGGTCGAGGACCTGCACTTGGCGCATGCCAGCGGCGCCGGCAACAAGATCGTCCTGTTCGGCGCGCGTACCGGCCTGGACGGCATCGGCGGGGTCAGCGTGCTGGCCAGCGAGAGCTTCAGCGCGGGCAGCGCTGGCAGCGCTGGCAGCGCCGGTCCCGGCGGTCGCAAGAAGCTGCCCAGCGTGCAGGTCGGCGACCCGTTCACCGAGAAGCTGCTCATCGAGTGCTGTCTGGAACTCTTCAAGGCCGGCCTCGTGGTCGGCATCCAGGATCTCGGCGGGGCCGGTCTGTCCTGCGCCACGTCGGAGCTGGCCAGCGCCGGCGATGGCGGCATGCAGATCGAGCTCGACGCGGTGCCGCTGCGGGCGCTGGACATGACGGCGGCCGAGATCCTGTCCAGCGAGTCCCAGGAGCGGATGTGCGCCGTGGTGCGTCCCTCCGATGTGGACGCTTTCATGGCCGTATGCGCGAAATGGGATGTCACCGCAACGGTGATCGGTACGGTCACCGACGGCGACCGGCTGGTGATCACCTGGCATGGCGAGACCGTGGTGGACGTGCCGCCGCGCACCGTCGCGCACGACGGACCGGTGTACCACCGCCCGGTGCAACGGCCATCCACCCAGGACGCCCTGCAGGCTTCGGTTCCGGACGCATTGCCACGACCGTCCACACCGGAGGAGTTAAGGGCGACACTGTTGCGGATGGTGGCCAGCCCGGGGCTGTGCTCGCGCGCCTGGGTGACCGATCAGTACGACCGCTACGTGCGCGGCGGCACCGTGCTTGCGCAACCCAGCGACGCCGGCATGGTGCGTATCGACGAGACCACCCAGCGCGGGGTGGCGGTAGCCACCGACGGCAACGGCCGGTACTGCGCGCTGGACCCCTATGCCGGCGCCCAGCTGGCGCTGGCCGAGGCCTACCGCAATGTCGCGGTCACCGGTGCCACCCCGCTGGCCGTGACGAACTGCCTCAATTTCGGCGCACCCACCGATGCCGGCGTGATGTGGCAGTTCCAGCAGGCCGTCCGCGGCCTGGCCGACGGCTGCGCCGCCCTCGGCATCCCGGTCACCGGCGGGAACGTGAGCTTCTACAACCAGACCGGTGACACCGCCATCCTGCCCACCCCGATCATCGGGGTGCTCGGCGTGATCGACGACGTGCGCCGCCGGATCCGCACCGCGCTGGGCAATCCCGGTGACGAGGTCTGGTTGCTCGGTGAGACCCGCGACGAATTCGGTGGCAGCGAATGGGCACACGACGTGCACGGGCACCTCGGCGGTCGCCCGCCCGCGGTGGATCTGGCCCGGGAGCAGGCGATCGGCCAGGTGCTGGCGGCTGCGGCCCGGGACGGCCTGGTGAGCGGGACCCACGATCTGTCCGAAGGTGGTCTGGCCCAAGCCCTGGTGGAAGCGGCCCTGCTGAGCGGCCACGGCGCCCGGGTGCGCTTGCCTACGGGGCTAGACCCGTTCGTCGCACTGTTCGCCGAGTCCGCCGCTCGCGTCCTGCTCGGCGTGTCCGGCTCACATGCTCACCGTGTCGCGCAACTGTGCACGGACCACGGGGTGCCGGTGACCCGACTCGGCAACGTCCATGCCGCCCCCTTACTGGAGATCGCCAACATCGCCCCCCTCCCCCTAACCGAGCTCCGAACCGCCTGGCAAGCCACCCTCCCCACCCTCTTCGACCCCTGAGCCCCCGTTACCGCGTGGAGAAGCACATGAACGAGCTAGGCGAAGCGCTGGGCGCCGTCGGGGGCTGGTTGGATGGGGCGGGGCCGGAGCCGGGGCGCACTGAGCTGGCGCGGGCTGTCCGGCTCAGTCTGCGCACCCTGGCACAGGTGGCTCCGGGTGCCACGGTGGAGGTGCGGGTGCCGCCGTTCGCGGCGGTGCAGTGTGTCGCGGGGCCGAGACACACCAGGGGACACACCAGGGG
>JBOHFU010000256.1:0-2151 GCA_050699675.1 Pseudonocardiaceae bacterium | reverse complement strand
GACACACCAGGGGACACACCAGGGGCACCCCACCCAACGTGGTGGAGACCGACCCGCGAACCTGGCTCGAGCTCGCCACTGCCCGGCTGTCCTGGCCCGAGGCGCTGGCCACCGCCCGGCTAACGGCATCCGGCCCCCGCGCCGACCTCTCAGCCTGGTTGCCCTTGGTGCGACCCCCGCATTCAGCGGGCTCAGCGGGGTAAACGAGGTGCCCATAACCCCGCTGAGCCTGCTCGATGCGGATCCCGCACTATGGGGGTATGACGCTGTCCCGGTTTGCTTGCGCTATGGGTGAGTGTGATTGGCGGGTGCGGGCCGTGCGGCCGGACCAGTGGCGGGACCCGACGCCGTGCACCGAGTGGGACGTGCGCGCACTGGTCGACCATCTGGTCGTCGAGCAGCTGTGGGCGCCGCCGCTGCTCGAGGGCGCAACCATCGCCGACGTCGGGGATCGCTTCGATGGCGATCAGCTCGGGGACGACCCGGTAGCGGCCTGGGAGAGCGCTGCAGCCGCGGCGCGGGAGGCGTTCGCGACCCCGGGTGCCCTGCGGCGGTCCGTCGAGCTGTCCTACGGACGCAGACCCGCCGACGAGTACTGCCACGAGATGACCATGGATCTGACCGTGCACGCGTGGGATCTGGCGCGGGGAATCGGAGCTGATGAGCGTCTCGACGAGGAACTGGTGCGCGACGTGCTGGGTTTCATCGAGCCGCGGGTCGGGGGGTGGGTCGGCACGGGGCTGTTCGCCCCGCCGGTTGCAGTGGGCGAAGAAGCCGACGCCCAGACCCGGCTGCTTGCCCTGCTCGGACGGCGTGCCTGAGCGCGCCGCTCAGCGCAAGCCCAGAGTCGACCCCAGAGACTCTGTTGTCCGGTTCAACGTCGGCTCCAGGCCGCCGGACCTCGACCCCCGATCAGAGGTTGATCGCTGGCGGGAGGGAGAGGTCCGAGTTGATGGTGACGTCCGGGTGGCGTCGGGCTTGCTTGTGGTTCGCCGCTGAGCTGACGCATCCTGCTGAGTCCTGACGCGGGGGGCGGCGGCTCCGGTGACCGGTGGCACAGCGGCTCGTGGTGCTGGGGCTGGCGGGACTGCGGCCGGCTCCGCTGCGGGGGGGACCGGGATGGATTTCGGTGCCTGACGGACTACCGCTGGCTGCGCGGCGGCCGGGATAGGGGGCACCGCCGGGTCTGGGTCGACCTGCTTGGCGGGGACGGAAGGCCCCGTCTGGTCGGGCGCTGCCTGGTTGGGCGCTGTCTGGTTGGGCGCTGCCTGGTTGGGCGCTGCCTGTGGGGTCGCGGGTGCGGTGGTTGCGTCGCGCGGGCCGAGGACTGCGTCGGTGGCGCTTGCCGTGACGACCAGGACTGCGCCACAGGCCAGTGCAACGCTGGCCGCGACGTTCCTGGCGGGTCGGGCGCTGGTAGGTGGCGGCAGATCGGGCTCGCGCACGCGGTCGGCAGCGGCGGTGCCGCACCGGCGGCGGTCGGTACCGATCCATGCGATCAAGGCAGCGGCTGGGGGTCCGGAGCCCGCCTTACGACGATGGCGGGGAATCGGTCTGGGCACTAAGTCTCCGTGTGCGTGGTGTGACTGAATAACCCCCCGGCGTAGATGCATACCCGCCTTTGGCACTGCCAGACCACCCATGACGGGCAGCTCCACCCCTTCGGCCTAGCTGGGGCAGTCCAAGGAGCGCGGCGACACCCGCGCCAGCCGCGCGCGGGACCAACAGGCGGCCAGTAGAGTGGATTTGTCACCCGTCCCGTCGACAGGGAGTCGCAGGTGGGCAACGCAGCGCCCCGATATGACCCCGACGACCACACCGGAGACGACCCCAGCGCAGACCTCCCCAGCGCGGATGACCACGGCGCAGACGGCAGCGCCGATGATGATGGACCGCGCGAAGAGTGCGGTGTGTTCGGTGTCTGGGCCCCAGGCGAGGAGGTCGCCAAGCTCGCCTACTTCGGCCTGTTCGCCCTGCAGCACCGTGGCCAGGAGGCCGCCGGCATGGCGGTGTCCGACGGCTCACAGGTGCTGGTGTTCAAGGACCTCGGGCTGGTCAGCCAGGTGTTCGACGAGCAGGTGCTGTCCAGCCTGTCCGGGCATATCGCCGTCGGACACTGCCGTTACTCCACCACTGGATCGACTACCTGGG
>JBOHFU010000255.1:0-5635 GCA_050699675.1 Pseudonocardiaceae bacterium | reverse complement strand
CCATCGGACGTTAGTGGAAGGAAATACCTTCACTCCACAGCGCCGAAGACAATGTCTCTCAGACTCTGAGGCCCTGAGGTTGCCTTGCCCTCACCTTCAAGCTTCGACTTCCAGGCGGCGCGGAGGTCGTCACCCACACCGGCCGATTGGGACAGCGGCGAGTCCGGATCCAATCCCTGGAAACCGCAGTTCACCTCTACGTTCATGCAGTGCTGGTCGGTGCACTCCCTGATGTCCGTTTCGGTATGCTCTGCTTCGCTCCAGCGAGTCCAGCCGCCGAAGCCGCCGCGCATCGCCGCGAGCGCTAGTCTGCCCTCGTCCGGGGTGTTGTCGGACTGCAGTGTCTCCTCATGCTCTTGGCTCATAGTCCCCAGGTTATCCGCTCAGCGGCAGGGACGCAGCGGGCGAAGGTGCCGCATGGGTGCCCGGCCCCTTGTCACCTTCAGGGCAAGATGCTTTCGTGGAGCCGGGCGGCGGGCATCCACCTCTGAGGCCGAGGCTGCCGGATCCGGCCCGTCACGTCCAAGGAGGAACCATGTCCCAGAACACCGATGCGACGGCCAGCGCGGATGCCCGGGTCGATCAGCTGATCTCGCTCGGTGCGCGGGAGGTCGGGGATAGCTGTCTGGTGACGGTCGCGGGTGAGATCGACATGGTGACAACCCCAACACATCAGGCTGCGGCTGGTGTGCAACTCCCGCGAGGTGACGCGGCCCTTGGCGGTTACCGGCCTGACCGAGCTGTTCGAGATTCATCCCGATCCCGGCACTGCGCTCGCGCCCAACTGAGGAGGTGGCGGCGAAGCGATCCGGAGTAAGTTCACTCTATGGAGGAACTGCTGCGGACCGACCGGCTCCTGGTACGGGGCTGGTCGGTTGCCGACGCCGAGGCAGCGCTGAAGATCTATGGCCACGACGACGTCAGTCGGTGGCTCTACGAGTTGGATCGCATACCCGATACGGCCGCGATGCGAGTGGTACTGCAGAGCTGGACCGCCGAGCAGAACGACATGGCGCCGGGAACCGGACGATGGGCTCTGGCCCTGCTCGAGGGGGGCGCGCTCGTCGGCGGGATCACTTTGCTGCCGATGCCGGTGCCCGAGGCGGACGTCGAGATCGGTTACCAGCTTGCGCCGGAGTACTGGGGCCGGGGTTACATCACCGAGGTCGCACGAGCGCTGGCGCGCTGGGCCTTCCAGCATTCGCTGGTCGAGTTGTTCGCGCTGGTGGCCCCCGCCAACACCCGTGCGGCGGCCACCGCGCGGCGGATCGGGATGGAGTGGGTCGGCGAGGCCGACAAGTACCACCGGAGGCGCCTGCAGGTGTTCCGGCTGCGACCCGACGACCTCGTCTGTGCAGGCCACCCACGGCGGCCGGAGCCATAACCGGCAGGTCAGAAATAAACCCTGGTGACCCAGTCGGCCACGCAACCCGGCTTCGTACCGCCCTGGATCTGTAGCGTGGCGCGCAGCACGAGCTGCAGACCACCGGTCGCCTCAGTGGCCTCGGCAAGCTCCACCTCCGCCCGCACCATGGAACCGACCGGCACGGGGGCGGGGAAACGTACCTTGTTCAACCCGTAGTTGATGACCATCGTGGTGCCCTCGACCCGATAGGTCTGGCTGATCAGGTGCGGCAACAGCGACAGGCTGAGAAACCCGTGCGCGATGGTGGTGCTATAGGGCCCGGCTGCGGCGCGTTGCGGGTCGACATGGATCCATTGGTGGTCCTCGGTCGCGTCCGCGAAGGCGTTGACGCGCTGCTGGTCGATGGTCATCCAGTCACTCGCGCCCAGCTGCTCACCAGCCGCCGCTCGCAACTCGTCAGCTCCGGTGAACACCTTCATCGCCGATCCCCCTTCTGCCGTCGGTCATTCGCCGACCCTGCCAGCTCGACCCGGCACACCGGTTCCAGCTGGCCGGTGCGGTCGCTCTTCTCGATGACGAGCTCGGCCTTCCGATCCGAGAACACCAGGGTGGCCACCGCGTTGCCGAAGGTGGGACCACTGAGCAGCCGCCAGGATAGTGTCGGATCGGGCACGCCGTAGCGGCGCACCATCCGGTGAACCACCGCAGCCAGCGGACCGAACCAGGCGGCCCGCATCAGCGCGGTGAGAGCCCACGGGACGCTGTGATGCACCGGCGAGCACACCAGTTGGTAGACGGGTGATCCGTCTAAGTCGGCTCGTGCCACATAACTGTGATGCACATCGCCGGACAGCACGCTGATCGTCGCGGGCGCATGGGGACCGACCGCAACCCGCCGCAGCAGCGCGGCGAGCCGGTCGAAAGAGTCCCGGAACGCCGCCCAGTGCTCGAGATCCACGGCCTGACGGATGCGCTCAGCGAGTGCGCCACCACGAGCGCAGGCGGCCTCGTTGGCCGACTGCACGTCGTGGATCGCCGGCGGCAGCAGCCACGGCAGCGAGCTACCGACCAGCACATGCTCAGCGCGCTGTGCGTCCTCGCTGACGGCGTTCTCCACCCAGGAGAACTCCGCGTCGTCGAGCATCGTGCGCTGGCCCTCAGTCAGCATGCGTCCGGCCCGGGTGTCCACCACAACCAGTCGCACCCCATCGATGTCCCAGCGAAAGCTCCACCGGACCGCCGTGGGATCGGCGTCCGCGGCGTCGGCCATCTTTTGCAGCACCGGCCAGACGTCCCCGTCGGCGTCCTGGACGGCACACCAGGTCGGGTCGGCGTGGCGCTCCTCCGGGGTCAGGTTGCCGATGTGCTGATAGATCCAGTAGGAGGCGAGCGCTCCGCGGATGCGCTCGGACCACCACGGGTAGGCAGTCACCCGGGCCCGCCACGCTGCCGACGTGTTCCAGTCGTCCCGCACATCGTGATCATCGAAGATCATCGCGGTGGGCACGGTGGACATCAGCCATCGGACCTCGGGGTCCAACCAGCTGTCCCGGTACAGCCGGGCGTACTCGGTGAAGTCCGCGACCTCGTAACCGGGTGGGGCGGTGGTGTCCCGGCGCAAGTCCAGCCAGCGCCGGGTCTGCGGGGTCGGGTCGTCGGCGTAGACCTGGTCGCCGAGCATCAGCAGCGCGTCCGGCCAGCGCTCCGGCGCTGTGTCGGCCATCCGGCTGGCCTGGACGTCCAGCGCGTCAATACCTTCGGCGGCTACCGATCTGGGGTCATCGTGCTTGGCGGTGCGGCAGGAGCCGAAGACCACCCGCACCGGGGCGCCGCTGCCCCGGGTGCGGATCCGGCTGTCCGGCCACGGCGAGCCGGGGAGGGGCCAGGCGATCTCCCCGTTCAGGTGCACCTGGTAGGTCGTGGCCGAGCCGGGTTCCAACCCGCTGACTTCTACCAGCGCATAGTGGTGCTCGCGTACGGTGAACGTCGATGCCCGGCAGCCCAGCACCTCCACCTCGGCCGGGCGGTCGGTCTGCACCCACACCGCTGCGGTCGTCCTCCCGACGTGCCGGAGCACAGGACCGAGCAGTAACCGCGCGTCGGCGGGTGAGGTTGGCACCGTACCGTCCTACCGGAGTCGGCGCGGTTGCGCGACACTAGGCGGACGATGGTGATGAATCCCCCCTCGGCGGGGGTGAGGATGGACACGCCTGCCGGACGGTGGGTACTGCTGGCGACGATCTCCGGATCGGGCATGGCGATGCTCGACGCCACAGTGGTGAACATCGCACTGCCCTCGATCGGCCGCGACCTCGGTGCCGATTTCAGAACGCTGCAATGGATCGTCAACGCCTACACCCTCACGCTGGCCGCGCTGATCCTGCTGGCCGGAGCGCTCGGGGACCACTTCGGGCGGCGCCGGATCTTTCTTGTCGGGGTGGTGTGGTTCGCGATCGCCTCGCTGCTGTGCGGGCTGGCACCCACCGCAGAGGTCCTGGTGGTCGCTCGGGCCCTGCAAGGCATCGGCGGGGCGCTGCTCACCCCGGGCAGCCTGGCGATCATCTCCTCGACGTTCGTGGCCGAGCACCGGGCCAAGGCGGTGGGCGCCTGGTCCGGGCTGGGCGGGGTAGCCGCCGCGGTCGGGCCGTTCGCCGGCGGCTGGTTGGTGGCGCTGGACTGGCGGGCGGTGTTCCTGGTGAACCTGCCGGTAGCCGTCTTCATCGTGGTGGTCTCGCTGCGGCACGTGCCGGAGAGCTTGGACGCCGAGAGCCCGCCCGGGCTGGACATGGCCGGCGCGGTGCTGGCCGCCGCCGGGCTGGCCGGTGTGACCTACGCGCTGACCAGCCTCGGCGAGGGCGGCGGTGGCGACCTGGCCGTGCTTGCCGCCGGTGCGGGTGGGGCGGCAGCGCTGCTGGCATTCGTGCTCGTCGAGCGCCGCTCGCCGCACCCTCTGGTGCCGCTGGGAATGTTCATCGACCGCAGCTTCAGCGTGGTCAACGCGATCACGCTATTGGTGTACGCCGGGCTCGGGGTGTTCTTCTTCCTGCTGGTGCTGCAGCTGCAGATCGTCGCCGGGTTCTCCCCGCTGGTCGCCGGCACCGCGCTGCTCCCGGTCACCGTGCTGATGCTGCTGCTCTCCTCCCGAGCCGGCGGGCTCGCCGAGCGGATCGGCCCCCGGCTGCCGCTGGCGGTGGGTCCCCTGTTGGCCGCCTCGGGTTTCCTGCTGACCCTGCGGATCGGCCGCGAGGCGTCCTACCTGTTCGACGTCCTGCCGGCGGTGGTGGTGTTAGGGCTGGGTCTCTCGCTGACGGTGGCACCGCTCACCGCGACCGTGCTGGGGTCGGCGGACCCGCGCTATGCGGGGACTGCGTCGGGGGTGAACAACGCCATCGCCCGCTCCGGCGGCCTGCTGGCCGTGGCGGTCATCCCGGTGGCGGCGGGCCTGGGTGGCGCCGACTACGCCGACCCGCTTTCCTTCGACCCGGGATTTCGCACCGCGATGCTGATCGGCGCCGCCCTCCTCGCGCTGGGCGCTCTCATGGCGGTGGTGCTGCTGCGCGAGCCACGCCGCGTGCCCGTTCCGGGGCTACCTGAGCGGATCCCGCTGGAGCGGTGCACACATTGCGGGGTGATCGGCCCCCAGCTTCACCCGAGCGGGAGGCCGTGAGTGGCATTGAGTGCTATAACAGTGTTACTCACTCACGGGTCTTGCCACTGCGACGGCGGTCGCGCACGGCGATCACCACCATCATCAGGGTGATCACCAGCATGGGCACGAGTACCGGCACGGCCGCGATGAACGGGTGATGGGCCAGCACCACCTCGCCCGCGATGGCCGCCGTCACGGCGCCGCCACCACCTGCCGTGCCGGTTCAGCGGCCGAACGGGCGGCGTGCTGCGACGCCCGGGACACCCGAGACACGCCCCAGCCCAGCGCAAGCACCAGCAGCAGCGCGCATACCAGCACGACCGCCGATGCAGTGCCCCACAGCGAGTCGGGTACGCCCTCCTTGAGCTCCCGCTGCATGATCTGCTGCTCGTTGACCGCGTCCCGAGTGAACTGCGGCGGTGCGGGTATTTCCGGCTCACCCAGCACTGCGTCCGCAGGCAGATAGATCGGCACTGCGCTGAGGGTGCGGCCGTCCTCCAACCGCACGAGGGTCTTCCAGTCGCCTGACAGCGGCATCGGTTTGGTGGTCCGGTAGCTGCCGTCCCCGACCGGCACAAGATGGTTGACGTACAGGCCGCCACCCTGCCAGGACGTGATCG
>JBOHFU010000254.1:0-5635 GCA_050699675.1 Pseudonocardiaceae bacterium | reverse complement strand
GCTGCCGGCCGCGGTCAGGTGTCGCGCGGCGGCCTCATCCGCCAGCGCCTCTAATGCTTCGAAGAACTCTTCGTCCTCGAACTCCGCCCGCAGCGCGTCGAATGCCTCGGCTTCGAGGTCGGACTCGTCCAACGAGGCCAGGGCCTCGGCGAACGGCGTCGTGATCACCTGGCCGGCGGACAGCTCGCCGACCGCTGCCGGCAGCGGGTTGGCGGCATACAGGCTGGCCGCGGCGAACGGGCTGGTCTCGTACGAGGGCGGCGGCTCGAGCCGCGCTTCGCCGACCTGTCGAGCTCCGTTCGTGGTCGTCTCGAAGACGCTCATGGGTACCTCCTGGGACCTTGGCGCCGAACGTAGGGACCCGTCGTCCACGCCACCGTCCACCGCCCGTCATGTCTTGCGTCGCTGATCGGCGCTCGACCCGAGGCGGGTGCCGGCTGCCAGGTCGCTCAGCCACAGGTTCACGATCCAAGCGGCGTCCTCGGGTGATCCCACGACGGTCTCGGCGTCCTCGCCCGCACTGTCCGTGCCGAGCACCCGGACCCGCATGCCCTCGGTGTCGACCCACGCGCGCAGGACGATCAGGGTCCACCTCGGCGGCTGCGACATGCGCACAATGCTGATCCCGCACCGTCGTCGCCGCGTCACAGCGTTCGTCGCGGCCACGATTTCATGTATCTGTGGTGCGGGGCGGCGACTCGTCTTTCCTGACGATGGGAGATGCATCGTGACCGCCGAGCAGCCGCTGGCCCGCCTACGCGTTCTTGGAGGGTTCCAGCTGCTGGTCGGGGATCACCCGACGCTACTGCCGGTGCAGGCGCAACGTGTGCTCGGATTGCTGGCCGTCCGCCGGTCCCTCCAGGCGCGCTCCACGCTGGCGGGCACGCTGTGGGCCGATGTCCCGGAGCGGCGTGCGCAGGCCAATCTGCGTAATGCGGTGTGGCGGATTCGCCTGGCGAGCGATGCGGTGCTGCGGTGCACCCGCCACGCGGTCGGCCTCGACACCGCGCTCGCGCTCGATCTCCACGAGGCCCAACGATGCGCTCAGGTGTTGTTATACGGCGACGTCGTCGAACCCGACGGACGCTCGATCGATGTGCTCGACCATGACCTGCTGCCGGCCTGGGACGAAGAGTGGCTGGTGATCGAACGGGAACGGCAGCGCCAGTTGCGGATGCATGCGCTCGAGGCACTGAGCGCTACGCTGTGTCAGGCTGGCCGCTATCCCGAAGCGATCACCGCCGCGCTCGCCGCGGTACGGGCGGAGCCATTGCGCGAATCCGCACAGCGAGCGCTCATCTCGGCTCACCTCGGCGAAGGAAACGTCAGCGAGGCCGTCCGACAGCTTGATTCCTACCGAGAGCTACTTGACGGCGAGTTGGGAATAGTGCCGAGCGAACAGCTCGAGGCGATCGTCGGCAAGGTATTGCGAGCCAGCCCCGTGGGCGCCGCGCGCCGCCTCGAGGTGTGAAAATGGGGGCTTCTGCCGGCTCCTCGAGTCAGCGGTGGCAGTAGGAGTCTGAGGAGGCGTCACCGCCTTGCAGCCGCACCTGGTGCACCCGTCGGCCCCGGAAGTCGTCGCCATGCAGGAAGAACGCCTCGTCGACGGTCAGCCCGCCGGTGGGGGTGGCGTCGATCTTCGCCAGCCACGCGCCGACGCCGTCGGGGTAGAACTGGTCGTCCCATGCGCCGTAGAGCGAGTTGGTGAGATACACCCGACGGCCGTCCCGGCTGACCTCCACCATCTGCGGGCCACCGGCCAGGCGCTGGTCGGGTATCGCTGGATGCGCCGCGCGGCCGACGATGCCACCCAGTCGCACTGACCCGGTTTGGCGCGGGTGGGCAGGGTCGCTCACGTCGTACTGCTTGAGTTCACCGGTACCCCAGCACGACACGTACAGCTGCTGGTCGTCTACCGAGAGGTTGATGTCGGTGACCAGCGGGGGCACCGCACCGAATGGCTTCAGCGCTGGCGGGAGGTCGTCGGCGTCGGCGGGTTCGGCCGGGATGGTGATCACCTTCTCGGCCGTCCAGCTACCCCCTTCACGGTGCCAGCGCCACACCGAGGCGGACAGGTCCTGGGTGGACACGACGACGCCGACGAACCCCCACGTCGCCTCGGGATCGTGCGCTGGACGCAGCTCGAGCACCATCTGGTGCTCAGCGCCCAGCTCGACCCGCTGGAGATGCTTGCCGGCGGCCAGATCCCAGAAGTGCAGCGCGTGGCCGTACTTGTTACCCAGCAGCAGCTCCGGGTTGACCCCGTCCTCGATCATTGACGGGGTCCCCCACTCGCTGGTGACCAGCGTGTTCCGATTCAGGTGCCACCAGGCGTCATAGGCCAGGTACTGCGGCCCGCGGTCGCTCTCCCAGGGACCCAGCACGTCGAAGCTGGCGTGGTCGAGCAGCGCGATCCCACCCGGCCCGTCGGCATCGCCGGCACCCCCGAGGCAGGACAGGAAGATCCCTTCGGGGCCGCAGTGCAGCGTATGTGGCCGGGAGTAGCCGGCTTTCTCCGCCAGCTCCTTGGCGTCGATCGTCTTGACCAGGGTGGGGCTGGTCGGGTCCGGGCGGGTGTCGTAGACGTGCACGTTCGAGCTGCGCAGCCCGGGCAGCAGCAGGTAGCGGCGCTCCAGGCCGTCGACGTTATGCCCCTCGTGGGCCAGCGCGCTGCTGCAGGCGTTCCAGCCGAAGTGGTGCAGCTCGTCGCCCAGGGTGGGCAGGTCCGCCCAGCCCACCACCTGCCCGTATCGTGGCGAGCCCGGATCGACGTCGACCACGGTCAGCGCGTCGGGCCGCTGCGCCGTCCGGTCGAAGGCGGCGACGTAGGCGAGCTTCTCGGCCGGTGCTGCGGCTGCCTCGGCGGGGCTGCGATAGAAGGTCGGGTCGGCTGGCAGGTTCATGTCACACTCCTTGCGGGTTCAGCGATCGGGAGTCAGCGCGTTGCCGGGGCTTCGAGGAGGCAAGGCCGGCATCAGCCGGCACTGGCAACGCTGAGCAAATATGGAATCGGTCGGCCAGCAAGTCAGCGAGCGCGACATATCGCGCTGGCCAGCCGAAGGAGATCGACATGCAGGCGCGCGGTCAGCCAGGAATTCAGGAGCACCGGACCCACGAGCCGACGGCGGTGTGCGCCGGATCGGCTGGGCGTGACGATCGTCATCGCTGCGGGCCCCCTACACAAGTCACCAGAGACATTACAGTTTTCACCAAGGATCCGCGATGCCAGCCGCCCGGTAGTACGCGACGAAAGGTGTCCTCATGGCCCGGCTCGCTCAGACCGACGGTCTCACCGAGATCCAGCAGGAGATCCTGTCCACCGTCAAGTCCTTCGTGGACAAGGAGATCATCCCGGTCGCCCAGGAGCTGGAGCACACCGACACGTACCCGCAGGAGATCGTCGATGGGATGAAGGAGATGGGCCTGTTCGGGCTCACCATCCCCGAGGAGTACGGCGGCCTGGGCGAGTCGCTGCTGACCTACGCACTGGTCGTGGAGCAGATCGCCCGGGGCTGGATGAGCGTGTCCGGTGTGATCAACACCCACTTCATCGTGTCGTACATGATCTGCCAGCACGGCACCGACGAGCAGAAGCAGCACTACCTGCCGATGATGGCCGAGGGCAGCGTTCGCGGTGCCTTTTCGATGTCCGAGCCAGAACTGGGTTCCGACGTCGCGGCGATCAAGACCCGGGCCAGACGCGACGGGGACCACTATGTCGTCGACGGTGCGAAGATGTGGCTGACCAACGGCGCCACGTCGACTCTGGTGGCCACCCTGGTCAAGACCGACGAGGGAGCCGCGAAGGCGCACCACAACCTCACCACGCTGCTGGTGGACAAGCCCGCGGGCTTCGGTGAGGTTGCCCCTGGGCTCAGCGTCCCCGGCAAGATCGACAAGATGGGCTACAAGGGGGTCGACACCACCGAGCTGGTGTTCGACGGCCACCGCGTCGGCGCCGACAAGGTGCTCGGTGCCGCTCCCGGCAAGGGCTTCGCGCAGATGATGGACGGCGTCGAGGTGGGGCGGGTCAACGTCGCCGCCCGGGCCTGTGGCATTGCGATCCGCGCCTTCGAGCTCGCGGTCGGCTACGCCCAGCAGCGCCGGACCTTCGGCAAGCCGATCGCACAGCACCAGGCGATCGCGTTCAAGCTCGCCGAGATGGCCACCAAGGTCGAGGCCGCGCACCTGATGATGGTCAACGCCGCCCGGCTCAAGGACTCCGGCGAGCGCAACGATGTCCAGACCGGGATGGCGAAGCTGCTGGCCAGCGAATACTGCAAGGAGGTCACCGAGGACGCCTTCCGCATCCACGGGGGGTACGGCTACTCCAAGGAGTTCGAGATCGAGCGGCTGATGCGCGAGGCGCCATTCCTGCTCATCGGCGAGGGAACCAGCGAGATCCAGAAGACGATCATCAGCAAGGGGCTGCTGCGGGAGTACGCTGCCCGAGGTTGAGCCGTACGGGGCCGTGCGCATGAGCGTTGGCACGATGGGTAACCCCCGACCAGAGGTGATGCACTGTGACCAACCCGTTCAGCAGCCAGGGTCAGATGCCTGGCCTGCCTACCCCACCCACCGGTTGGCCGATCGGCTCCTACGCCACCTACGCCGAAGCGCAGCGCGCAGTGGACCATCTCGCCGACAACCACTTTCCGGTCGCTGAAGTCACCATCGTCGGTGTGGACCTGATGCTGGTCGAGCGGGTGCTGCGACGCTTGACCTGGGGCCGGGTGCTGACCCAGGGGGCCGCGTCGGGCGCCTGGTTCGGCCTGTTCGTCGGAGTGCTGCTCAGCCTGTTCGCCAGCCAAGCCGGTGCCAGCGTCATCCCGATCCTGGTGGGCGTGGCCACCGGTGCGGTATTCGGAACGGTGTTCGCGGCCGCCGGTTACGCCTCTACCCGCGGCCGGCGGGACTTCGCGTCGACAAGCCAGCTCGTCGCAGGGCGTTACGACGTGCTGTGCCAGCCGCGGCATGCCGAGCAGGCGCGCGACCTGCTGGCCAAGCTGGCCATGGGCCCCGGTACCGCGACCACCTGATCACTGGTCACGTGCTGAGCGGATGCCGCCAGCGGAGTCCGGGAAACCGGGCGAAGTCCCGGTCGGTGGTCACCCATTCGCACCCCGACTCGATCGCCAGCGCAGCAAGGAAGGCATCTGGTACCAAGTTTCCCTTCGCACCGGCTTGCTGGCACAGCCGGGTGAAGATCGACCAGTGCTGCGCTCCAGGGAACACCGGGCGGCAGATCGGCTGGTTTCGTACCGCGCGGGCGAACGTCAGTGCCTCGGCCAGCCGGCTGGGTTCCCGGAAGATCCGCGGATGCGTGACGACCCGCACGAAGCCGCTGAGCACCAGGTCGGAACAGGCGTAGCTGGAGTCACCGTTGACCGTGCCGTCCAGCCAGGCCCGGTACTGCTGGTGGTCTGCGGCGTCCTGCCGGAACGCGTACACGAGCACGTTGACGTCAGGAAGGAGCACGACCCTCCATCACGTCCAGCAACGCCGCGGTGTCATCGAGATCCACGCCGGGCAGCACGCCCCCACTCGCGACGGACACCGGCAGCTCGACGCGCGTGCGCTCCTCGTGCCGTTCGGATTCGGCCAGCAGCCGGCGAAGGGCCTCCTCGAAAACCGA
>JBOHFU010000253.1:0-5638 GCA_050699675.1 Pseudonocardiaceae bacterium | reverse complement strand
CGTGCGGTTCCACCGTGGCGGGCATGAACCAGCGGGAGATGCCGGGGCCGGTGGCGAGCAGCCGCCAGACTTCTTCAGGCGTGCCTGCGACTTCGGTGGCCACCTCGGGCGGGCGGGCCTGCTGCTCGATCATATGGAGGGCTCCTCCTGGCTGTCGGGTATGGGGTGAGCGGCCACGACCAGGCGGTGGGTTCTGCCGCCGTCGACGTGGTGGCGCTGGATGACGGCGGTGACCGCGGCGGCGAGGTCGTCGACGAACGCGACTCGTGCGGCGGGCGAGCGAAGCCCGACCTCGGCATCCAGCACGAAAGTCGCGGGCTCCGGCACGCGCCGCAAGAGCGTGCCGACGTCGCGGACGATCCGGCCGGCGACGGCGGCGAGATACCGCGCGCCGAGGCGCGCAACGCTCTCATTAACAATTTTTCTTGTCAATAGTTGCGCACGCTGGTCGCGAAGGTCCGCCGCAAGGGCGGCGCGAACATTTCCACCCTGCTGGCGTTCTTCGGGCACACCAGCGTCGCCTCACTGGCCCCCTACGCACGGGTATCCCCGGAGGCCCTGGCCCGGTGGCAGCAGGCACGCGACCCTGCCACATGCCGCCGTCGCTGATCGGGTGAAGCTTCCAATATCGCTTATGGTCGGCCGCGTGGTTGACAACATATTCGAGCACCCGCGGCTGGCCGCGGTCTATGACGCGCTCGGCCCCGACCGCAGCGACCTCGATGTGTACGTGGCGATCGCCGACGAGCTCGGTGCACGTCGCGTGCTGGATGTCGGTTGCGGCACAGGCACGTTCGCGCTGCTTCTCGCTGATCGTGGCATCGAGGTGACTGGTGTTGACCCTGCCGGCGGCTCGCTGGATGTCGCACGAGCCAAGCCGAACGCCACGCTTGTGCGCTGGCTTCACGGCGACGCGACAGCTTTACCATCGATGCAGGTTGACCTTGCCACGATGACCGCGAATGTCGCCCAAGCGATCGTTGACCCACTGGATTGGGCGGGAACGCTGCGGGGCATCTACGGCGCGTTGCGGCCAGGTGGACACCTCGTATTCGAGACTCGTGACCCGGCATACCGAGCGTGGCAGGAATGGAACCGCGCGGCGTCCCACCGGATCACCGAGATCCAGGGCGTTGGCCGGGTACGTCGTCGACGATATCCGCGGCGCGCCTGACCGGCCCGGCCGAGAGTTTGTGTTCTTCGCGTCGCGGCCAGAGTGATGAGGCGACGTCGCGGGACATGCCGCATACTGCGGCGATCTTGCTGGTCGCAGATCTTGTGAGAAGCTAATGCTCGAGCAAGGGCTCACCGGGCAGGTCGGTGAGGTTCGCGCCGGCCAGGGCAGCGGCGGTCGCGGCGATGTCCACCAGGCGCGGGGGCCGGGCGGGGGTCCGCGGCTGTGATGCGCCGGGTACCACCAGTGCCCAGGCGTCGCCCGCGGTGTGGTTACCGGAGCGGCCGCTGCCTGAACCCCGGCGGCGTACGGTGCCGAACTGCTGCGAATTGACGGCGTCGAGCCGGGTCGCGGGCCGGTCGTTCCAGCGCACGATCAGGTCGGGCAGCCGGTCGGAATGGATTCCGGAGTCGAACGTGTCGGCGACCCGTTCCACGGCTTTGACCGACGGGGTGCCGTCCGGGTCGTGGAAGGTGAGCAGGCCGGTCGCGATCTGGTCCATCAGCGACTCGGCTTCGGCGGCCTCGACGATCCCGTCCCGCTCACGTCCCCGCAGGTTCAGCCGCACATAGCCTTGGTTGTCTGCGGGCTGGGCAAACGCCCGCGTGGAGCTCCAGTCCTGGCCGCGTAGTTCCAGGCGCGCGGTCAGCGCCAGCGCGACGCGGTCGGGCAGCGCGGCCGCGACCCGGGACCTCAGCCCGATCGGCAGGGCCGCGCGCAGCTTCCAGACCGAGCCCGACCTAGAGCCCGGGCGGGCACCGCCGAGCAGGACCGCGTCGAGCATCTCCGGCAACAGGTCGGCTCGGCTGGTGTTGACGTCCATCCCGACCGGGGACACCACGATCACGTCGGCGCCGTCAGGTAGCGCGGCCAGCACCCGGCCGAATGCCGCGTCGACGCTCTGGTACACCTCCTCCAGCGCGCCGGAGAGCACATGCCGGGTAGCGTCGTTGTTGTTGTCGTCGACCTGGGATAAATCCCAGAACTGGTGTCCGGCCACGTGCCCCGCGCTGAACGTCAGCCAGGTCAGGTCGAAGCGATTGCCGGCCAGCAGCAGGTTCGCGGCGTCGGCGGCCCGCCCGGAAGCGGCCAGCAGGTCGCGGCGCAGCCGCAGCAGATCCCGGGTGGAGCTGCGCCCGAACACCTCTTCCACCGCCGCGGCCGGCCCGAACAGCTGCTCCAGCTGGCCGCGGGTGCCCGGCGGGGACGACCAGGGCTGCAACACCACCCGGTCGGTGAACTGCCAGCCGCTGACGACCGTGCCGGCCGGGGCCGTACGGGGCGCGCGGCTCTCGTACGGGTCGATGGCCAGAGTGCGCGCGCCCGGCCCGCCCAACCGCTCCCACACCGGTGGCGGTGCCTCGAACGCGGTCGTGTAGCGCACCCGCTGGTCGGGCGCGGACCACTGGAACGGGTAGAACAGGCCGTGGTCGGCGAGTTCCGTGCCGCTGTAGAGGGTGTGGAACGCCCCGGCCGCGAAGTGCGTGGCCGGGGTCTCCAGGTCGTGCCACCCGCCGCGTTCGCGCAGGCCCGCCAGCGCAGGGAGCCGTCCCTGGCCGAGCATGCGGTCGAGTAACGCGAGGCTCGGCGAGTCGAACTGCAGGACTGCCAGCACGTCTTAGCCCTCCGTTGCGATCGTGATCGGAGATCCGTCACCGGCCGCGCACGCGCGCACCGTGTCGATGGTCGCCATGACCGCGAGCCCGTCGGCGGCGCGGCCCAGGGTGGGTTCGGGCGCCCCGCGCACCGCGCGGGCGAAGGACTCCAGCTGAGCGGTCAGCGAGGCGACGAGCGGGTGCGGCCCGGGCCGGGTCGTGAGGCGTCCGCGCACCGCGGCCAGCAGGCCACCGTGGTGGTGGCGGCCCAGAACGGTCCCCCACCGGTGGCGGACCTCGACGCGCTCGCGATGCGGCCGGTTCGTCACGCACCGGATCCGCGCCCGGGCCGCTCCCAGGACCAGGTCGAACTCCGCCCGTTCCGGCGACACCGCTGCGCGCCGGATGTCCGTCACCTCGCCGCGGGTGATCCAGCGGGCCAGGTCGACGAGGTGCGGGCCGAGGTCGAGCAGGGCGTCGTCGGCCACCGCGTGCGCACCCCAGCCGCGGCGGCGGTATTCGAGCTCGAGGAACACCCCGACCTCCTCGCTGGCCGGGGTCGCTGCCCGCAGCGCCTCGATCCCGGAGTCGAAGCGCCGGTTGAAGCCGATCCACGGCGCCGGTGTGAGCGCGGCCAGCTCCGCGGCCTGGTGCCGGTCGGCCGCGGGCGGCTTCTCGACCAGCACCGCAACCCCGGCGGCCGCCGCGGTACGGGCGCCGGCAAGGTGGGCCGACGCCGGCGTGGCCAGCACCAGCCCGTCGACCGGCACCCCGTGCAGCAGCGCGACGGCGTCGGGGAACTCCGGCACGCCCCCCGCGAGCGCCGCGACGCGGCTACGCCGGGCGGGGTCTGGCTCGGCGACCGCGATGAGGCGGACACCGTGGGCCGCGTGCAGCGCCGGAAGGTAGCCGACCTCAGCCAGCCGCCCGCAGCCGACCAGCCCGATCCGCAGGTCGTCACCCATCACCGCGGACCGCCGACCGGCGCTCGCGGGCGTGCACCAGGACCCCGGCCGGCACCGACGCCACCGCCGCCAGATGGTGCAACGCGTGCAGGCCCACCCCGAGCACCGCCTCGCCGGGCCCGCGCCGGCGGGCCAGCAAGGCGTAGAAGTCACGGTTGAGGCCGAGCAGGACGAGCACCGACGCGGCGGCGACGCGCGGGCGGCGCGCCAGCACGGCCAGCGTCCCGAGCGTGCAGGCCGCGGCGCTGAGCCGGTGCCGCCAGCCGAGGTTCAGCGCCGTCGAGACGCGCCCGGACCGTAGCTGCAGCGCCACCCAGGGGACGCCGCGGCGGGCGAAGTCGGTGAAGAGCATGCTCCGCAGCGTCCACGCCTTGAGGTGGGTGCCCTGGATCGTGGGGTCGAGCAGGATGTGCGCGCCGTTGCCGGCGAGCCGGACGCCGAGGTCGATGTCCTCGACCGAGGGGTGCGGGAAGCGGTCCGCGTCGAACCCGCCCGCGGCGAGGAAGGTGTCGCGGCGTACCGCGCCCAGCCCCGACCAGAACGTCTCGGCCGGGCCACCGGCGCCCTGGTGGACGTGATGGTGCAGCAGGTTGCGGAAAGCCGCGACGGTGCCGCCGGCCGGCGGCGCGTCGTCGTAGGACCCGAACACCGCGGTCAGCTCGGGGCGCGCGGCGAAGGCGGCCTTGACGCGATCCAGCGCGTCCGGATGGATCTCCACGTCGGAGTCGACGAAGACCAGCACGTCGCCGGTGGCGCGCCGGGCCCCGGTGTTGCGAGCGGCGCAGGCCGACAACCCGGGCGGACCGTCCACGACGACGACCTCGTCGTCCCTGGCGGCCCGCTCGATCGCGGCTATGCACGCCGGCAGGGTCGGCGGCCGGTCGGTCGCCGGCACGACAACGGACAGGGTAAGCATAGGGTGACCTTATCAGGGCAATCAGAACAATCAGGGCAGCGAGCGTTGCATGACCGTCCGGGAGGTCGTCATCGCAGCCACCGCTGCGCCGGGTGGAGAGGAACTCCGCGCGGCCATAGAAATTCTATTGAGTGCTGTTGCTCAGTTCATGCGCCCAGGCGCGAAGGCGCTTACGAAGCTCAGCAACCTGCGCTGGTGTCAGTCCATGAAGTTCAAACGCCTGGTCTGGCACACGATCGGCAGCCAGCAACGCCTGGACGAACATCGCCTGATCGAATCCAGGATCCGCCTCCCGCGCCAAGCGCAGTAAATCCGCACTGCTGTAGCGGCCGCTGCGCAACACCGCATCCACGTCCACGTAGTCGCGGTCGGCGGCGCGCCCGTAGAGCGCGGCCAGCTTGTTGGCCACCGCGTCGTCCGGGTGCAGCACCGCCCCGATCTCCAATGTCACTGGAGGATGTGCGCGCCAATCGATTCCCATCTCCACCCGCACCTGACCGCCCTGGCCGTCGATCAGACGCAGACGTGCGAAGGCGGAATTATGCCGCAGGATCTCCACGGTGAGCCCAGCGGCCCGGTACGCCTCAATGGCTGCACTCACCGCTTCATCGAAACGATCTTTAGCATCCGCGACCGTGAACAGGTCCACATCCTCCGACGGCCGCTCCAAGAAACCATGGGCTTGCACCGCGTACCCGCCCGCCAGCGCGAAGCCAAACCGCCCCGTCGCGGCTAAACCCACCCGGGCGGCAAGTTCATGTAGTGCATCCATCGCCTACGCGGCCTGGGTCAACGACGGAAACCGCTGCTCCCATGCCCGGCGCACCCGCGCTGGCAGCCACAACCGAAGCCACACCCGAACCAGCACCGCCTCGTTCAGATAGCGATCCACATCCGCGATGTCCATCGACTCCCGGATCACCGTCTCATACAGCAACCCGAGCTGCTGCTCATCCCCCAGGTCATAGACGCGTAGACCCGACCACGC
>JBOHFU010000252.1:0-5645 GCA_050699675.1 Pseudonocardiaceae bacterium | reverse complement strand
CCATCCCAACCCCGGCACCGCGGCCACCGCGCGGATGAGCCCGAAGCCCAGACAGTGCGCAGTCTCCGCAGGGACGTGCCGGAAGAAGATCGAGAACAGCAGCTTATACATGGCCTTCCACACACAATCCAGCCAGAAACCGCCCGGAACGCCCGTTACCTCCCGACGACGTTCCTACACCGCTTCCATTCCTCCGCGTCGCTGATCGTAACCGTCCATACGAGAACGACGTCGCCCACGGCAGCGGTTGCGAGCGAAAACGTTAGCCCCAACCGATTCAGTCATTGTGCGAACCAGGTCGGCTCCGCGCTGGCAGCGCACCTGCACTCGGTGTCTGGCCGGCTCGTCGCCGTCGACCGGGTCAGCGGCGATGGCCCGGTTCCGGTGATCGGCTGCGACGTCACCGACCCGGCGTTCGCGGACCTGCTGGCCGTGGAGCTGACCAGCTACACGCGGGCGGAGCTATACCACACCGCCGGCTGGGTACCGCCGCTGGCCCGCGTCGACGACACCCCGACCGACGCCTTCGCCACCGCGGTCACGCAGAACCTGACCAGCGCCTACGCCGCGCTGCAGGGATCCTCCTCGACCCGACCGAGCGCCGGGACCGGATCGTCACCGCCGCGACCGAGCTGGCCGCCACCGTCGGCGGGTGCCTCGACGCCGGCGGCGAGTCCGCGCTGATCGAGGCGCTCACCTACCTGATCGAGTCGCCGACTGTCCTGCTGGGCCGTTTCGACCCCGACTACCTGCGGTTGCCCGAGGCCGTGCTGCCACCGTCATGCGCAACCACCAGCGCTACCTGCCGGTCCGCGACACCCACGGCACGCTGCTGCCCTGCTTCGTCGCGGTCGCCAACGGACCCGTCGACGCCGACGCGGTCCGCACTGGTAACGAAGCGGTCCTGCGCGCCCGCTACGAAGACGCCGCGTTCTTCCATCGCGCCGACCTCGCCGTCCCACCGGCCCAACTGCGGCACCGGCTGACCGGCCTGACCTTCACCGACCTGCTCGGCTCCCTGCACGACCGGGCCGATCGCATCTCCGCCGTTGCCGTCGAACTGACCGACCTGGTCGGGCTCGACGACCAGCAGCGTCGCACCCTCGACCGGGCCCGGCACCTGACCAAGTTCGACCTCGGCTCGCAGCTGGTCACCGAACTGACCAACCTCGCCGGCGTCATGGCTCGCGAGTACGCCACCGCCGCAGGCGAACCGCCCGCCGTCGCCCAAGCACTGTACGAAGCTGAACTACCCCGGCACGCCGGCGACCACCTGCCCACCGCGCCGGCCGGCGCGATCCTGTCCCTGGCCGACCGGCTCGACTACCTCACCGGGCTGGCCACCACCGTCGGCCTGCCCACCGCCAGCAGCGACCCATTCGCGCTGCGCCGCGCCGCCCTCGGCGCGCTCGCCCTGCACCGCACCCAACCCGCCCTGTCCGACCTGTCCCTGGTGGATGCCCTGACAGTGGCCGCCCGGCACCAACCCCTCGACGTGCCACCAGCCGTCATCGACGACATCACCGCCTTCCTGACCCGCCGCCTGGAACAGGCCCTCACCGAGGACGGCAGCCCGGTCGAGCACATCCGGGCCGCACTCGTGCACGCCCAATACCCCGCCCGCACCGAGGCCATCCTCACCCAACTCGCGGCCCTGGCCGGCACACCCGACTTCGACCGGCTGGTCCAGACCATGCAACGGACCCGCAGGATCGTCCCCCCCGGCACCGCCCCACACTACGACCCTGGCGCCCTGGCCGAACCCGCCGAGATCCGGCTGCACGACACCCTCGGCAAGACCCGCGCCGCCGTCGAAGGAATCACCGACCTCGACCACTACACCGGCGCCACCACCGACCTCACCCACGCCGTCGCCGAGTTCTTCGAACAGGTCTACGTCATGGACGACAACCCCCAACGCCGCGCCGCCCGACTCGGCCTCCTCGCCGCGATCACCGAACTCGGCGAACGAACCCTCGCCTGGGAACACCTGCACGCCTGATCCGCACCCCACGATCAGCGCCGTGTTCCTCGATGTCGGCGACACCATCGTCGACGAAACCCACGAGTACAACACCTGAGCCGAATGGCTCGGCGAACCCCGGCACACCTTCTCCGCTGTGTCCGGAGCAACGATCGCCCGAGGCCAGGACTACCGCGAAACCTTCCAACACTTCCGGCCCAGCTTCGACCTCACCAGTGAAAGCCAACGCCGAGCAGCGGCCGGCCACCCAGAGACCTTCGGCGAACACGACCTGTACCCAGACGCCAGGCCGGAGACCCGCCCGTGAAATGCACGGCGGCCATCGGTACCGGCCACCGCGCCGGGCAACAATTCACCGCCAGGGCCTTCACCCACACCGAGGCGACGATGACCACCGTCGTCGGCGCCATCGACCGGATCTGCCAATGGTTGAACGCCTGGCGCCACGAGGCACCTATGGGACCGTGGTGGCCCGAACGGGTCAGCCTCGCCGAGCTGCGCACCGGCCGGTCAGTCCACGACGGCCCGGCCCTCCTGGTGCTACGGAACTCCTGGCCTGGCACGCGCGCAGCAACTGGCCGGCCAGGCTCTGGGCGACCCCGTCTGCCAGCAGATGGCGGAACACGCGTTGGCCAGTTGTCTGTCCGATCCTGCCCAGCTCGCCCGCATCAGTGACCCCGCACTGTGCCACGGCTGGGCGGGCCTGATCGCGACAGCGCCCACCCCAGTCCTGGCCTGCGGCTGCGCGGTCGCCGCCCGGCTACAGTGCGCGCGGTGACCATTGACACCACGACCTTGGACCCCGAGCAGTTGCGGACGGCCCTGGCCGACTACATCAGCCGCCGCGGCACCTTCCGAACTCCACAGGTCGAGGCCGCGTTCCGCGCCGTGCCACGGCACCTGTTCCTGCCCGGCGTGGACCTGGAGACGGCCTACGCGCCCCGGGTCGTCGTGACCAAACGCACCGAGGACGGAACCGCCCTCTCCTCAGCCTCCAGCCCCAACCTCGTGGCCACGATGCTGGAACAGCTTGACATCCAGCCCGGCCACCGGGTACTCGAGATCGGCGCGGCCACCGGCATCAACGCCGCTCTCCTAGCAGAACTGGTCGGCCCCACCGGCGAGGTCGTCACCATCGAGATCGATGACGACCTCGCCGCCGGAGCCCGCGCGGGACTGACCGCGGCCGGATACCACCAAGTCGAGGTGATCTGCGCCGACGGCGCGCACGGCCACCCGGCCACGGCACCCTACGACAGGATCATCGTCACCGCGGGGGCGTGGGACCTTGCTCCAGCCTGGTGGCAACAACTCGTCATCGGGGGCCGTTTAGTAGTACCGCTGCGCCTGCACGGCAGCGGCCTCACCCGCGCGATCGCGTTCGATCTCCACCAGCCCGGCCGTATGGTCAGCACCTCGGCCCAGGTGTGCGGCTTCGTGCCCATGCGCGGCGCCGCTGCCCACGCCGAACGCTCTGTGCGACTCGCCGACGATGTCGTCCTGCACCTCGACGCCGGCGACCTGGCCGACGAGGCCGCGCTCGGCCGGGCCCTCACCTATCCCGCGCGCGAGCAGTGGTCCGGTGTGCAGATCCGCGACGACCAGCCCGTCGAACACCTCGACCTGTGGCTGGCCACGACCACCAGCAACTTCGCCCGGCTCTCCATAGGGGCCGAGGCACGCGAGAGCGGTGTGGTCGACCCCGCACTGCGGTGGACCGGCGCAGCCCTGCACAACAGCGGGACCCTCGCCTACCTCACGCTACGGCCGCACAGCGATGAATCGGCCGAGCTGGGCGTGATCGCGCACGGCCCCGACAGCAGAAACTTCGCTGCTCACACCGCCGACCTGCTGCACTAGTGGAACCGTGAACGGCCCACCCAGCCCATCATCACGGCTCACCGCGGCGAAACGTCCGATAACCAGCTCCCGTCCGCAGCCCACATCGTCCGACCAGACACCCGACTGATCATCGTCTGGTGACCCAAGCCGTCTGTTCCGCTCGGGAGAACGGCAGTCGATGCGTTCCGCTGCAGGTTCGCCGCGCAGCGTCTCCTCCCGCACGTACCACTCGGCTGTACACGCGAGGATGTCGTAGGAGATCCCGCACGCCTCCGACATCCTGCCCACGCGCGCCGAACTGGACACGCTCGGACCGAGCAACCTGTTCCTCGTCGGCGACGGCCATGCAGCGTTGCTGGACTGGGAGTTCACCGGACTGTATCTGCCCGGTTTCGACTTGGCGCTGCTGCACACGCTGATCACGGTGACACCGCACGCCCGAAACAGGATCGACCGCATCGTCACCGAATGGGTTCTCGCCGTCCCGTCACGATCAACCTGGTGATGGTGTTCCCGAGAGATCCGCACCACCGTAGCCAGGGCTAATATCCTCATACTGAGCTTTAGTTTCACGATAAGTAGTGCTCAAAATTAAAACTTAGCTGTAGTTATCCCACGTCGAACAGGTGTCTTCCGAGATCGTCGATCGCCTCGTGCAAGGCGTCCCGCCCGCCGAACAGGCCGCCAAGCTCGATCACGTTTCCCATCTCGGTGAAGGGCGGCACGCGCAGCGCTCGCGCGCTCAGCTCCTCCGCGCCGTGTTCGGTGAACTTGTCGAGCAGGGCGTCGAGCACGACCCGGGCCTTGGGGCCGAAGCTCTCCAGGAACTGTTGGTGCTCACGTTGCACGCGCAGCGCCCGCTCGGCGCGGGAGACCAGTGGGAGCTCCCAGGCCGCGTTGATCAGCAGATCGAGGGGGTCGGCCTCGGGATGGCCGAGCTTGGCCATCAGGTCGTCAGCTTCGATCGCCCGGTTCTGGAGCTCCTTGTGCAGGGCCGCCCGGCTCTTGGCCACCGCCCACTGGGTCCGCAGATCAATAGGCGAGAGATTCATGGATAGCACCCGGTCACGCACGAACTCGCGGTACTCCACGAGGCGCAGTGTCCGGCCGTCCGACTCCAACTGGTAGTGCACGTCGTTCCAGACGTACACCTCCACCCCGTCGACGTAGATGCGCTTGCCCTGGGCCATGATCTGATCGGCGGTGTCGTCGTCCTCCGTGCTCAGCACCGGCAAGCGAACGGGATTGTCCGGGAGTGGGCCTTCGTACTCCGCTTCCGCCTCCGCGACCTGCTCAGCGTCGTCCTCCCCAGCCTGCTCCTGGCTGGCCACCCGGATACCCTGCTCGTCGGCCTCGTCATCGATGACCCGCAGCGGTGGTCCGTCGAAGGCGGGGTCGTTGAAGAGTCTGGTGGCCTCGACGAAGTCGATGATGTCGAAAGAGCCCTTGTGGGCTTCCCGGCAGAGCCGGGTGCCACGCCCGATGATCTGCTTGAAGAGCGGCATTGAGCCGATACGCCGGAAGATGACGATGTTCTTGACTGAGGGCAGGTCGACACCAGTGGTGAGGAGCTGGCTCGTCATCACGATCACGGGCTCGTTTGAGTCGATCTTGCTGAATTCGTCGAGCAGGGCCTTGCCCGAATCCCCGTCTGCGTCCGTGATGCGGCAGACGTAGTTCTGGTACCGCTCGACCATGTCGAGGTTGGCGTTGTTCAGCGCGACCCGCATCCGGTGGGCGTGATCGTTGTTCTCGCAGAAGACGATGGTCTTGCCCATGCGGTCGGTGTCGTGGAGATACTGCGTCAGGTAGCGGGCAG